>JAIROD010000800.1 GCA_031257725.1 Planctomycetaceae bacterium
AAACCTTATTTTCACCTTATTTTTCAAACAAAACAACCTTAGTAGCCCAAAGGACTCCCTACAATCAACCTTATTACCTTATTAAAAAAAGGAGTATCTATTCAGTGGTTTGGTTGTATTTCCGAATATTCCCGTCCCGTTAGGGACGACATCTTGGTAGAAAACGGTATAACAAAATTATCTGCGTCCCGTAGGGACGCAATATTGGTGAAATTTATGTTTGGTGTTTTTCTACCAATATTTCGTCCCTAACGGGACGAGCGTTTTTAATCGACATCGTTTTCCACCAATATGTTGTCCCTAACGGGACAGAAAAAGGAACATTGACCGCGGCGGAATAGTTATGGGCAATTTTTTTTAATAGTCCCTAGAAAACGCGGATAGAACCGATTTTTGCCGATTTCCCGATAGAACTTCAATCGGCGTTAATCCCCCCAATAGGAATTATTAGAGGTAATCTTATGAAAATACACATTGGTCTATTATTCTCGATTATTTTTGTATCGGTTTCCGGTTTATTGGCAGTTGAGACGGAACAGAAAGTAATCGAAATGATTTTCGAGAGGGATATTCACGGTTGGCAGGCGGAACGTTTTTGTCGTGCAACTCTTAGGGATAACGTCTTTTATATTCAAGCGGTTGGCGGTTTACCGTTTCTTTCGCGGCAACTTGATGTTCTTGGCGGTCAGATACGGATTGTTGTGGAAATCCGTACATCGACCGTTTCTTCCCTCACCGCTTCATGGACAACTCAGGGGTCGCCGCGGCGAAGTAGCGATAAGATGAAAACGTCGCCGCTTAACTCCGACGGCAATTGGCATTCTTACGAGTTTAATTTTCCTATTTCTGATCGTTTGACGAGTTTCACCTTTCAGTTTACTTCTCCCGACGGAACATGGGAACTCAAATCGTTCACCGTTTATCGGCGAAGTTCTCCGCCTCTTAAAGTTACGCGGATTATTCCGTATCAGCATAAGGATGAAAACGGTAATGAACAAAATATGTTGCGTTACACCATTTATAATAATTTTTCATATCCTTTGGTTTTTTCCATTGGCGATCAACCCGAAGAGCTTAAACTTGAGGAATCACGGTCACTCGATTTAGGGGTTCCGCTTAAAACGGAAGGTCATCTTGCGATTGCCAATTTGAGGCTTTGTCCTAAAGAATTTTCGGAGATTGATTGTTCTGTTTTTTTGTATCAACCCGAAGGCAAAACGAATTGGATTTCCAAAGCACTTAGTCCTACAAAGACGATAGATATTGCTCCTGATGCACGCATTGCCCGAATCCGTTTTGGCGACAATGTTGTTGCGGTTATTGCGCCGATTGTTCATCGTCGCGGCGTTATTCCGAAATTGAGTTTGTCGTCGGATTCTACAGCAACATCATTACGTTTTAAGGCTTCCGATGCGGAATTGGAAATTGGGATCGAAAAAGAATCGGTTCGTTTTCGGATTGAGGATACAACGCAGCCGGAGCCGAAACCGCTTGAAGGTCCTGTGGTACGAATTTTTGGGACATTGCAAAGCGGTTTGTTACCTGGGGTCGAGTTTCTTGGACGGGGCGATGTTAGTTCCTCGCCGATTGATATTGCAGAGCCGTACAATGACCGTTCAGAGCCGAACCCGCTTTGGATTACCATGCCGATGTCTGTTTTAGGCACGGATCAAGGTTCTGTTCTGTTACGTTGGACAGACCGGAAGCTCCAACCGAGATTAGCGTTGCCGAATCATTTTGACCGAACTGAGGATCATCGAGTTGGGTTGATTGGCACGTTGATTGATGTCATTGTTGATTTTTGGGAGCCGGTCCATTCTGATAATTTGTCGGGGCGGGTTGCCGATTCGGCGGCGGTGCGGGGGTTACGGTATTATATTGGCGAGCGGGGATTTCCGGAACCGCCGGACGCTCCGCGTTCTTCCGAAGACCAACGCTTACTGAATCTTCAGGCGCTTCGTGGATCTCTTCAGGCGGAAGATGGTTTAGCGTGGGGATATGCGGTGGAGGCGGAATGGCAACGCCGACCGTTTGCCGATATACTTTCAACGATTGTTCGATTGGAAGAATCGGGACAAGACAATCGGTTGATTAAACCGACGGAGATTGTTTCAGGCGGAGCGGATATTGCCAATGATATTATCTATTTTCTGACGGATCGGGTTGAGGAATGGAAAAACATCAGAGAAAAAGCGATTCAGTCGATTTTTGCATTCCGCAATCCTGATGGTTCTTTTCTGTACCGGTCACGGTTTTCTGAGGTGGAACCGTCGTTGAATACGTCATTGGGGTACACGGCGATTCGGACATTGGAGATAATGGAATATGTACGTTTAACCGGTAATCGGGAACTTTTTGACAAAATCCGTCCGTCGTTGAATTATCTAAAACATTGTGAAGTGCCGCGCGGCGGGCATTATCGGGATTCACCGTTACACACGCCTGATCTTTTAACGGCGGCAACTCTTGTTTGGCTTTTTACGTGGGCGTTTGAATTTTCCGGCGAGCAAGAATATCTGGAATGGGCGAACCGTTTTGCTTTTATGGGGATTCCGTTTGTTTATCAGTGGAGTGACCGTTCGAACATGCTTTATATGACTGTTTCGAAACATGGCGGTACGGAGCGGCGGTTGCCTCTTTGGTTTGGAGTTTCTCAAACGCGTGATGGTATTGTGTTTGCGTATGCGTTGAATCTTCTTTCCAAGTATGATAGGAGTGTTGATTGGAAACGTCCGGCGATTGGAATTCTTCATGCCATTGAAAAGATCCAATATGTGGACGGAAATGAGGTTGGTTGTGTTCCTGACATTTTCAATGTAGCGACTCAGGAACGCCGATCATGGAAAATCAATCCGTGTGCGTTGGTTTCTTTGAGACGGGCTATTGAAAACAAAACCGATTCCTTTTTTGTGTTAACGAATAAAGAAAAAACGGAACGGTATGTTTCGCCCTATCCGTTGCGTTGGACAGCTCAAGGAATTGAATCCTACAATGTCCCGCCTGAACGGAAATTCCGTATTCTGCGTAATGGCAATCGCATCCATAAAGCGGAAGGTTCCGGTCTTATTATTCAGGATTAGTTTTTTGGTTTGTTCTATTTTAGAGTCTCAGTGTTCTTTGTGCCAAACGTTGTGCATTTTGTGGTCAAAGTCCTCTTTTTGAACCACAACGCTCACAAAGGTTAAACGGAGGTTGCACAAAGATCGTTTAATTTAATACGTATGGGGTCAACCCTGCTTGAGG
>JAIROD010000870.1 GCA_031257725.1 Planctomycetaceae bacterium
CACCAATATTGCGTCCCTACGGGACGCGGATCATTTTGTTATACCGTTTTCTACCAAGATGTCGTCCCTAACGGGACGGGAATATTCGGAAAGACAACCAAACCACTGAATAGATACCAAAATTGTAATGTATCAGTGAAATATTTTTTTTTAACTATTCAGTCGTTTACTCCGAATGCCCCCCCCTCGCCCCTCCGAAGGAGGGGAATGATTCCCCTCCTTCGGAGGGGCAGGGGGGGTAAAAAATAAACTTCAATCTCCGAAAAATTCCACTGATATATTACAATTTTTTTGATTATTTCATCGCCGCTTCAAAGCTTTTATCAGAGGCGCAACCTTCCGGTTGCGGCTCTGACATTACGGCACTGACATTGTGATTGGATTTTTTACAGTTCCCAACCGTTTCGTCTTGGATCGCTTAACAACTTGTTTGCTTCTTCGTTGTCGGTTTTCATTTCGGCGGCATTCCATGTAATTTTCTTGCCGACACGGAACGCCACACCGCCAAGTAAAACGGTTTCCGTCAACTTTCCGGCGTAATCAAAATTGCAGGTTGTATCACCGCCGTTTTTGATTGCGTTAAGCCATTCTTGGCGATGTCCAATTGATTTTGGAATGGACGGTTCGGGATGTTTTAATGTTTTGAAAAGAGCTTCCTCGCCGTAAATTTTGAACTCAGTGTAATTCGCCAGCAATACGCCGTCCGTACCGACAAACAACACCCCGCCGTTGTTGTAATTTTTCGGCATTGGAAAATTCTTGTACAACGCCGGTTTTGCCGTGTGATCGTACCAGTAATAAGTCAACGCTTCATGTTTATCGGTTTTTGGAAATTCGTATTTAATGGTGAGATTAAGTTTGCAACAGATGGGATCGGGTTCGGGACCTGTTGCCTCAATGCTTGTCGGATATTCCAAGCCCAATGCCCAGAACGGTAAATCTCCGTAATGGCAAGCGAAATCGCCAAGCGTTCCACTTCCGAAAGGCCAATACGATCTCCAATTTCCGCCGAGATAAGTCGGATTGAACGGAGTTTCCGGTACAGGACCAAGCCACAAATCCCAATCCAATTCCGGCGGAATCGGGTGCGTTCCGGTCGGACGCGGTCTGTTACCCCATCCGGCTGATGCCCAAACATGAACGGTCTGTACTGTTCCGATAACTCCCGCCTGAATATGTTCAACGACACGGCGATAATTTTCGCCTTCGTGAATCTGTGTCCCATGCTGCGTTTTGAGATTTTTCTCTTTCGCAACTTTTTGCATCACCCGAATTTCATTGACATCGTGAGCCATTGGTTTTTCAACATAACAATGAATACCAAGTTTCATTGCGGCAATACTCACGGCGGCGTGATTGTGATCCGGTGTTGCGACAACAATCGCATCAAGTTTGTCGCCGCATTTTTCGAGCAATTGACGGAAGTCGGTGAATTGCTCCGCTGATTTCACGGAATCGCCGGCTTTGTTAAGGAAATTTTTATTAACATCGCATAACGCGACAACATTTTCACCACGAATCCCTCGAAGGTGTGAGGGACCGGGCATTCCTGCAACACCAACAAGAGCAACATTAAGTTTCGAGTTGGCATCGACAGCACGCAGAAACGCCGGTGCCGCAAACGCGGATACGGCAACTGTGCCGGTGCTGGTTTTCAAAAACGTACGACGTGTCGTTTTCATTTTAGTTTCTCCTAAAATTAAGGTTAATGGAATAAAAAATCATGTGCTTTGAAGTCCAAAGCAGGACGTAATGATTCAAGTTTTATAAGGTAGGCAACTGACCACTGGTCGGTTGTGTCGGCATACTCACCGACACGACTCTATCGCCAACTCTCCACGATTCACCATGGCAGCGCGACCGTTTGTCCGTCGCTGACATGAATTAAACGGTCCAATGTGGTTGCCGGAGTCGTTACAGGGAACCCATGCACGGAACCATCGCCCATCAGAAAATGACAAACGCCTGCGTGCCAACTGCCGAAAGCGTAGTTGGATGCCGCGCTATTTCCAGATTCTGCATCTCCAATATAATCATTGGAACCTCTTGTAATAGGACGTGGCGAACCGTATCGCCAACCCCGTGCGGGCGAATCTTTAGCACGTCCCCAAGGAGTAATATAAGGACAGTCGGCGGAATCGACTCCGGCTCCGCATTTCTCAAATCTGTTTTGTGGGATATGTTTTTCTCCGATGATAATTTGATTGCTGATTCCATCAGACCACCAAGCCATATCATCACGCGGACCCCAAGTTTTCATCGCGTCGCCTGTATTAAGTGGTTGTCCGCCTGCATTCGCGCTTATAAATTTTGCAATACGAATGGGACCATAATAATTACGGGGATTGTCATAAGTTCCAGCCGGTCCACCAATAGTACACCATGCCCACCACTGATTGTATCCAACAAGAAGTATAGGCAAAGCATAGTCTGCGACCGGTCCGCTCATTGCATTATCACCAGAAGTGGGAACAACAGCAGTGGTCAATTGAGTTCCTCCGCTCCGTCTCGTGGGACAACGGTAAGTCGATACGGAACCGAGTTGTTTCTGAAATTCGGGATTACTGGTTGCCAGCCCATCCCACCAGGTTTTGGTGACTGAGAGTCCGCCGATGTTTCCACCGCCGGCGGAAGAAAGAGATTCGTACAAAGCAGGTTGCTCAATGTAAGGGAACAGTAGCACTCCAAAAGTGACACGATCATTGTACACACATGCAGGAGTAATTCCATTTTGCGTGTCGTGAAAGTTGTGAACAGCTAATCCCACTTGTTTGAGATGGTTGCAGCACTGCATTCTTCGTGCGGCTTCTCGCGCGGCTTGAACGGCAGGCAACAGAAGAGCAATTAATACGCCGATAATCGCAATCACCACAAGAAGTTCGACCAATGTAAAGCCGAATGGTGAAGAACGGAAAAGAGTTGGGAATTTTGCTGAATAGCGTTGGAAAACCGAAAATTTTCCACTATAAATTCTTTCCTTTTATATAAAGACAGCCCCCCCCCCCCTGTCTTGCCCATTTTAACATTTGGCATTTTGCAAAGAAAAACGCCAAAATCCCAACCAACCAAATCACTACATTTTTCATTGTCCTACTCCTTATTTTATAAGGTTTTAATGAAATTACCGCGAAACATTGCCGAAAAACAACACGGCAAAAACAAAATGTATCGCACACAATTAAATGAGTTTCATAGTTTACATGGAACCAAATAAATTGTCAACAGGGATTTTTCCTTTTGAAAGAATTTTTTTTGATCTTTCGGAATTTTCGGCGAATCATTGCCAATGGGAATCTCTCATAATTCAGAATTTACCGAAAGTTAACGGCGTGGGCTTGCCCCGCGTTGTTAGGTTTAACCCGAACAACATGGGGTAAACCCCGTCGTTAACGAAAACAACACGGGGTAAACCCCGTCGTTAACGAATAACACGGGGTAAACTCCGTCGTTAACGAACAACACGGGGTAACCCCCGTCGTTAACGAACAACACGGGGTAAACCCCGTCGTTAACGAACAATACGGGGTACCCCCCTGTCGTTAACTAATGGGTTGAAAATAAAAAATTGAATGATGAGAAACGCCCAATAAATATTTTGCAGCAAAAACTGAATTTTAAAATAGAATAAATATATTACAAAAATGTACATTAAAATTTGCGGAATAACAACACCGGAGATGGCGCGGCAGTGTTTTGAAGCGGGGGCTGATATGATCGGGTTGATTTTTTATCCGCCTAGTCCGAGACATGTTGATGTTTTGAAAATTCGTGAGATTTTGGATGCAGTGGAACCGTTTCGTCAACATAAACGTCAAACCGTTTTAGTTGTTGTCGATTCCCTGCCGGATGAAATAGATTCACGTATTGATTTTGTACAATTACACGGTTCTGTTTCCGGTAACTTTCCGGCAAAACGAATTCAAGTGATCAAAGACCGTCAAACGAGAGACCGATTGCTCCATGAATCCGCAACAGAAATATCGGAAGATTCTCTTTATCTTCTGGAGATGTCGAAGGGAGTTTTACCCGGCGGTAATGGTCGGGGTTGGAATTGGTCGGAGGCAAGGGAATTTTGTAAACGATTTCCGGCTTTTCTTGCCGGCGGAATCAC
>JAIROD010000122.1 GCA_031257725.1 Planctomycetaceae bacterium
TAAAAACAATTCTTAAAACAGTATCAGTGAATAAAAATCAAGAATATCCTTACGCTTCTTTTATGGGAGTTGATTATGTAACTCAACGGAAATGGGAAGGACAATACGGTAAAACATACTCGCTGATTGGCGGCGGTTCGATGCCGCACGATAAACTGATTGCCTTTGATGAAACGCTTTGTAAAGTCCGACCGTTTGTTGGTTTTATCGGCAATCGGACGCGTCCGCTTGAACGCATCACGCTTATTCAATCTCCTCCACATACTTCTCATCACCACGATAATCATAACCATAACCATAACGATAATCACCGCCATAATCACGATCATCATGCAGTAGATGAACATCACGAACATGAAGAGCATGGTGAACACGAAGTGCATGATGAAGATCACGAACACCATGAACTTGTTTCAAAAAATTTGACGGCATGGAGTAGTAACGGCAGTACTGTACCGAAAACGTATGACGGACAACATCTCTGGTGTGAAGTGAAATTGAATAAACCGGGTCGTTATTGTTTGAGTTTATTTTTTGTTGATCCTGATATTATTTCAAACAAAAATCCGCGAGATTATTTGATACAAATTTTTTCGGCGATGCCGGTTCCGAAAATACGTACTCCGAAAGGGGATTGGCAGGAATTCGGACGGCGAGCGGATGAATGGTCGTCGGAACAAACGCCGCTTGCCGTTTCACGAGTAACAGATTTCGGCGATGGTGTCTATCAACGTTTTGAATTAGCGGGAGCGGGAACGTACTTTGTGAAAATTGATAAAAATTACAGCCGTAAAATTGATTTATGTGCGGTATTTATTGACCGTCTCGATTCGGAAACTCCATCGGAAATGCCGGACAAGACCGCCGAACAAACACCGGACATTATTCCGTAATAAAAAAATGCGGTTCTTCTTTTTTTTCATTACCTTTTTTATTATTCTCTCTCCGCTCCGTGCTGATGAAACAGTTACGGCAAGGGAGATACTTTTGAAACGCGGTATTGAACAAATCGTTTTCGTCAAACGTTTTACGTACACGGCGAGTAATTATTATACGGAATATGTCAACAGTGCATTTTTACCCGGCGGAAATATTTGTGTTCTCGATTTGAAAAGCGGTGTTGTTACTGATCTTTGTCCTGAATTGAAGAACGGTGTTTTTGAACGATTTGACTTAGATTTTAACGCGACAAAAATTGTTTTTGCGTGGAAAAAATCATTTCATGAAGGTTATCGGCTTTACGAAGCCGGCATTGATGGAAGCGGTTTACGGCAAGTGTTGCCTGCTCCTGCCAATGAAGAACGTTTAATGAAATTGTACAAAAATTGGTATCATCATGGTACAGATGATTTGAGTCCTTGCCAGCTTCCAGGTGGCGATATTTGTTTCGTTTCGTCACGTTGTCAATATGGTATCACTTGCGATGCTCCTGATACATTAACAACAACGGTACTTTATCGTTGTTCACCTGATGGAACCCGTCTCAAAAAACTTTCCGGCAGTGCTGTTAGTGAATCATCGCCGGTTTGTTTATCGGACGGACGAATTTTGTACACACGTTGGGAATATGTCGATAAAGGCAGTGTTTCGGTTAAAAGTCTCTGGTCAATGCGGCCGGATGGAACAGGAACATCGGAAGTTTTCGGAAACAATATTGCCTTGCCGCCGACTTTTATTTATGGTCGTGAAATTCCTGATTCATCGGGCTGGTTTGTTTTTACCGGCGCACCCCATTCGCCTTACACCGCCATGGGACCGATTTTTCGTGTTAATACCAACGGCGATATTCGCACGAAAACACAAATGGAATCCATGACTCCGCAGGTACGTATTACCGATGAGACCGGTTGGGAATTTTTTGATACACAAATCAATTCATGGTCTATTGACCGCGAAGGACATGGCGCGTTATTCAAAGAAGCGTTTCCGCTTGATAAGGATTTATTTATCGTTTCGCATAAACCGAAAGGAACGGCAGTGATTGATCCGAAAGGATACGGTCTTTATTTGCTGGATTCAAAAGGAAATGTGTTACCAATTTATCGGGACACAAAAATTTCGTGTTGGAATCCGGTACCGGTTTTGCCGCGGCCGGTTCCGCCGATGTTGCCTAGTCAACTTGATCCCGATTTATCGCAACGTCAACTTGCCCGCATGTTTGTTGCCGATGTTTATCATGGTCTCGATAATATTCCGCGCGGAACGGTGAAATATTTGCGGATTTTAGAACAGGTTCCGCGTCCCTGGAGTGCCAGACGTTGGGATTTTGATGACGAATACGGTCAGCAGCACGCCGCCATTACAAAGGGAACGCATCTTGTCCTGAAAGTGTTACACGGCGTGATTCCAGTGGAAAATGACGGTTCGGCAAATTATTATGTCCCTGCGGAAGCGAATATTTTTGTACAGGCATTGGACGAAAATTATGCTGCAGTTCAGACGGAGCGTACCTACATTTATTCAATGCCGGGCGAAACGCGGTCTTGTATCGGTTGTCACGAACGCCGTAACGAAATTAAAAAATTCGATGCAAAAAATCAGCCGAAAGCCCTGTTACGGGAACCGGATTTTCCGCAACCGCAACCCGGTGATGATTCGCCAAGACGTGTTATTGATTATGTACAAGATATTCAGCCGCTTTGGGATAAATATTGTATCGAATGTCACGGCGAAACAAATCCGAAAGGCAATCTGCGGTTGGACGGAAATTTGACACGATTATTTAATATCTCGTATGAACAACTTGTTCCCGACCGCTATGAACCGCAACAATGGGTTGACCATGATTTAGTCGGCGCAACAATAGGCGAACATCATCCCAAAACAGGAAATGTTGAATATCTGCAACCGAAAAGTCTTGGATCATACAGCAGTGTACTTGCCGCAATGTTGTCGGATGGTAAAATCATACTTTCCGAACCGGCAAAACAAAAACGTGTCGAACATTGGAAAAAAGATCACGCGGACATTCACATCACCTTTGAAGAACAAATTCGTTTTCAAACATGGATTGATACGAATTGTCAATACTACGGCAGTTATTATGGAAGACGTAACATAAAATATGAAGGACGGCGTGATTTTCGTCCGAAACCTGTTTTCAACGGTAAAATGTGGTAAAACCATCACCGAACATTTTTTTATTTTATCCATTGATTTTATTTTATTTTTAGAGACAAAAATATATTTTTGCTATAATATTATTTAATGCCTGTTTTTTCATACAAAGCGGTTGATTCTCATGGCGGTTCGCCTTCGGAAACACATTCCGGCGTGCTTTCGTCGAATTCGGCTTACGAGGCGCGGACGGAATTACGTGATCGCGGGTTGCGGATACTTTCAGTTACGGAACAAGCGGCAACCCGTCCCAAAATTTTAGTTTCAACAACACCCGGACGTTATTCAGGACGCTTTGCCGGTGTGATGAGTGAATTGGCAACTCTGCTTGGAACAGGCATACCGTTACTGGAAGCGATAAAAAGTGTTGCGCACCAACAGCCGCGTTTAATTCATGTTACCTTGATGCAATTACGCGACCGCGTTTCAAGCGGAGTTTCCTTGACCGAAGCCATGCAGGAACAGCCGGAAATGTTCGACCCGCTTTGTATCCGCATGACGGAAGTCGGCGAAAGTTCAGGAACACTTGATTCAACACTACGCCATTGGGCGGAATACAAAGAAAAATCGTTGCAATTTCGTGACCGAGTTACAACGGCATTGACGTATCCGGTTTTCGTTGCTTTGACCGGCGTAATAGTTACGATATTTTTAATGACGTTTGTTTTACCGATGCTTTTGGAAAGTCTGGTCGATTCCGGTAAACCTCTTCCCTTGCCGACAAAAATAGCCAAAGGAATGAGCGATTTATTCACGCAATACGGAATCGAAATTGGAATCGGTTTTGTTATCATGCTCATTGTTTTCGTTGCGTTGATTCGTACAGAGCGCGGCGGTTGGTTTTGGCATGTATTGTTACTCAAATTGCCCGTATTCGGACTTTTGGCACGAAAACAGTCGGTTTCACGGATTGCATTTTTAATTGCAACGTTAACGAAAAGCGGTGTTCCGTTTTTGCAGGCACTGGAATTGACGGCGAAATCGTCGGAAAATCGTGTAATTCGTCAAGCGTTACTGGATGCGGCGGACGCGGTGCGTTCCGGTCACGATATTGCTCCGGCGTTACAACAAACCGATGCGTTTCCGATGTCCGTAATTCAAGTGTTTTCGGTTGGTCAGGAATCGGGACGGCTTGATGAAATGCTTGACCGTTTGGCAATAGATTATGACCGGCAAGTTTCAAAAACAACCGAACGTTTGGCAACAATTCTTGAACCGGTCTTGATCTTAACACTTGCCGTTTTCGTCGGATTTATTTTATTTGCAACAATATTACCCATTCTGGAGGCAGGAAATGTACTCTGATTTTATTTACTACAAAAAGAATAAAAAAGTACGAAAAACAAAAAAACGTGCTTTTACGTTACTTGAGATTATGGTCGTCGTGGTAATCATCGGACTTCTGGCAAGTCTTGTTACGGTTCGGACGCGAAGTTATCTGACGGTGAGCCAGCAAAATGCGGCGAAAGCGGAAATTTCAAAAATCGTCGATGCTCTCGAAGCGTTTTATGCCGTTCAAAACCGTTATCCGACCAACGAAGAAGGAATTACCATTCTGTGCGAAAAAACACCGAAATTTCCTGACGGACTGTTGAGTAAAGTTCCGAAAGACCCTTGGGGACATGATTACATTTATAATTGTCCCGGACGAACATCCGCGTATGAGATTATTTGTTACGCTGCCGACGGCAACGAAGGCGGTGAAAACGAAAATGCCGATATTGTTTCAGGAGAATATTGATCGTGATAAAACGTTGCGCCTTTACACTGCTTGAGATGACCGTTACAGTAACAATTCTTGCGGTTGTCGTTTCGTTGGTTGCAGTGAATTACCGTGAACCGGTCAATCGTGCGAGGCTTGAAAATTTTTTTGAACAAATTGATCTTTTGGATCAGCAAATCCGGCATTGGACAAAAACAAATAATATTCCTGCACGAATTAGTGTTGACCTTGATCGCGGAATTTTTGCGCCGGAAAAAGAAAACGGCAGTAAAATACCGTTACCTGAAGTTAAAGTTCCCAACGGTATGAAACTCAAGGAACTCCGTATCATGGGTGAAAACCGGTTTGGAAGTGATACGAAAATTTCATTCACTTCACAAGGCATTGCACCTTGCTGGGCGTACAGTATTGTCCATTCCGGAAATCGGGAACAATACCGGTTTATCGTCGGCGCAACAGGCCAATCCGTGACAATAACAAATGAAGATGAATTAAAACGATTGGAACGGGTGTACGAAAATGAATAGACACGGGTTGACCTTAATAGAAGTTGTTGCGGCAATGTTGCTTCTTGGAACATTATTAGTTTCATTGCTTGTTGCGTTTAGCCGTCATGCGGTTCAAATTGAAAGGTCGTCGGAACGTCTGCGGGTGATACAGGCGGCGGAATCCCAACTGGCGGATTGGCATTTGCAATTCGGTTTTGCTCCGGTCAATGAAGAAGGCGAATGGACAATTGACGGTAAAAC
>JAIROD010000148.1 GCA_031257725.1 Planctomycetaceae bacterium
GAGCTCGTTGAGGATTTGGGCGAGATCGTAAACATTTTTGGTGCCGGCTGAGAGATTCTCCATATTCGTCTGGTTGTTGAGCCTTCAGGGCGTACGATGATGATGTTAATGACCAAAAACGAACAATACCATAAATAACGCTTCGCTGCAAGACGAATTTTTTGACGACGCAAAACTACTTAACGGCGTAGGGTGGCATTGATAAATCTCCGCGAGGCAGCGGCGATACGAGTGATTATTCCATTCCAGCCACCGCCGCGGCATTGGGCAATGACAATAGTCTTACCATCAAAGCCGTCAATTCAACAAGTAACAGTATCGGCTTAAAGATTTCCGGTAGCGTTGCTAATACTTGGGAAGGAACCTTGACCAGTCCGACCGGAAGTAATGGCGGACAACAAGTACACGGAAAAATTTATCTGCAATCGCATTGGGGAAGCGGCGTTATTTTCAAAAGTATTACAATTAATAATAACCCATCGCCGTAACAATTAAAAAAGGGAAATATACAATGTTAATACGAAACTTTATCATTTTATTATTCCGTATTTTGTCCGTACAATCAATCATTGGTTGTAAAAAGCAGCCGGTTGTTGAATCGAACAAAGAAACTGTTCCTGTGTTGGAAAATAATACGTTGCCTGTTACGAGTCAAGCGGAAGAAAATGATACTGTCGTATCAGAAAAACCGGAAGAAATTTCGTATAAATTTGAAGAACCTTGGCACGCTAATCTAGTCAACGAAGAACAAACAAAACTACTTAATAAATTTTCGGGTATTATTAATGTTGCCATTGATGAAAATATTGGTGTAGATGGTTTTGGTTGTTGTTATCAAGATACGGACAAGGAAGGGGCGTTACCGCCTCGAATTGACCGTCCGTTTGAACGTAAACTTGTTAAAAAATCGTCATTCACTGACGAAAATCTTATAGAATTTATTAATCTATTTCCAGATACAACTGGTCTTGCTCTTGAAAATTCGTGTGTAACAGATAAGGGATTACAATTTTTGTCAACTTCCAAATTAAAATTATATGGATTGTCATTTGGTACAACCGATCCTGATTTTGCAGACCCAATGATTATTACAGACAGGGTGATGAAATATGTCGGTGAATTGCATTTTTTAGACACTCTTTGTATTTTTAGTTGTCCCATTACAGATATCGGGGCACAATACATCGGGCAATTACAATCTTTACAAACATTGAAGATTTATAATTGTCCTATTACAGATAATGCTATGGAAAATATTTGTACAAAAGATTGTAAAATTGATTGGTTGGAATTAATGAAAACGCATATTACTGCAAAAAGTTTTCGTTCCATAAGTACTTGTGTAAAAATTAGAATCATTTTCGCTTGCTATAATAATTTTTCCTCTCCGATTGATAGAGAGACTTATGAATCCATTGTTTCACTCAATGGTAAAGTCGAGGTATTCGTATTTACTAATTCTATAGCCCATCCGACATTTATTCGAGCCGTCAGCGAAATTAAGAGTCTTTTTGGTTTTGCGTGGGATATGACATCCAGTGTTCCGATTTGGGGTCATAATACACCACATGAGGAAATGAGTTACGAGGCAATCTTGGCAGCGTTGCGCAAACGGCATCCTGACATGGATTTAACGGAATGGGAAAAGTATCGAGAGATTGAATTTGGTCACAATGGTGAAGTTATTCCGAAAGTTGTTACACAACCGGAATTACCAATGATCCGAACATGGACAACACCCAACGATAAATTTTCAACAAAAGCTAAATATATTTCCGCCGATGAAAATAAAGTAACACTAGAAAAAGAAGACGGTACTGAGATAACCGTTGATCTCTCGAAGTTGTCGCAAGAAGACCGTGATTATGTCAAATGGCAACTTGAATCAGAAACAAAAACAAAAAAGAATGAACAAGAAAAACCTTAACAGAAAAACAAAACAATGCGATGTGAGTTTGACTTATCTTCTTTTGAATCTGGATACAGAAAAGATTACGTTGACAGGCGACGCAACTGGTTTGTTTGATTTTTATGAACTTGTCCCGAATGAAGAAACCGGTGAAAACGAAGAACAAACTGCTTCCATGAGTTGGGGATTGCCCCGTGAAACCAATAATATTGCTCTCATTGCCGAAGGCAAACAGACCGGCGATGGTAAACTTATTGTTACTCATTCTCCAAGCGGTGCTAAAGCGGAAGTTCCTACGGGCGTCTTGCAAGTCAACATCATTCTTGATGAACTTGCTGAAGATCAAGAAGAAAATCCAGGAGCATTCGTTGGAGTGAAAAAACGTAAATCGCTAAGTTTGGAAGTAGAACCGACAAATGCTGGTGGTAATGCGGTGTTAGCATTGGATAACAAGTTAAAATTGTATGATGCGGCAACAGAAGGGAATGAAATTACAATGCGAGAATGGTCGGCGGTGAATCTGCCGACAGGTTTATATGTTGAAGGGGTGTCCGCAAGCAGCTCCGTTCGCGATCAAGAAGCTAAATTAACATGGCATGAAAAATCCGATAAGGTCAAAATTACTGTTGTTGGAGGAGTGTTAACTCCAGATTCTTTAACTGATTTTGATATTGGAACAAGAGAAGGTAACAAAACTTATATTCACTGGAATATTGATAATGATGATGACAGCCAACAAAGTGCGGGGGCTCCTAAACATCCCGGTGGCGATTATTTACAGGACTCCTATAACACGACAATTTCTGACAATGATATGGAGAAAATACTCCTTTCTATATTACCAGTGCCTGATGACTTAAAATCTGGAAAAGTAAAATTAACTGTTGGTAATGGTGTTAGGTTATGGTATTCTCGCGATAAAGGTATAGCAAACTTACTTGTCGATGGTGAGACGTTTGAATGGGATTTAAGTCAAGCTGCTGATAGAAGCAATTTTAATATTTTTTTCAGAGGCGTTTTTGTCGAAGGTACAAATAAGGGAACAAATAACTTCAAGTTGGAATACATTCCACCTGTTGGTAACGGCTTTGAACTTGATAATGAAAAATATCATTTCATATCAGCAAACTGCGGAAGACAGCCTTACCTCTCTATTTACAATCCAATTTCTTCAGATAGAAGTCGTAATCATATTGAAAATAATCTTGGATTACCGCTATTAAAAAATCACCGATGTGAATATAGTATTACTGCATTGGCATCGTCTCAATATAATTGTATCTCCTGGACTCTTGGAATAACAAATGATTGGCTATGGCCAGAGTCTCCAGATCTACCAACAATAGATTATTTTGATGATTTTTACGATGACAACGGATATGAAATATGTGACGATATTAATGAAGCTGATATTATACTCTATCATAAAAATAGTGTAATTGTACATGCCGCACGAAGAATAAAGTGTGGATGTGGCGATGGTAAATGGTTAATGTATGAAAGTAAAGTTGGGACAAGTATCAGATTGGAACACCGTGTTCATCATCTTGATAATGGAAACTATGGAGTACCCTTTCGATATTATAAACACAAATAGGCTTATTTTTTTTACGAAATTTCACGTTAGTTTCTTGAAAAAACATTACTATTCATGAAACTTTTAACAAATTTTCTCTATATTTAAATTTAATTTAAACTTTTACTATGTACAAAAATATAACTTTTTGTTGTCCGCGGTTTGTTAGTATGATATTTATCCTATTGATAACCACTACCTGTTTAGGAGAACAGTCGCACTCTCTCAGAAAATCTGTTTATGAGGGTTATCAAAAATGGCTTCATCATGCAACAAAACCTGAGATGGAGAGTTCTTCTGGTCCGAATCTTTACGACGAAGGAATGACGGATATTATTGCATTAGGAATACCTGCTGTTCCAATTATTTTAGAGACAATGCATTGGTATGCAAACAACGAACATGATTCGCAAGTATTTCACTTACAATATGCATTGAATCAGATTGTGAAAGTAAATTTTCAAGGGTATTTGTTCAGATATACACGAGGTTTGTCCAGCCAATATAACGATGCATGGGAAAAGTGGTACAGGAATTCGGATAAATATACTAAAATGGAATTTGAATTGAATATTGCAGCATGGCAAGGGTTTAAACATGACGAGAATCCAGAATTGGTCAAAGAAGTTATGCGGAGGATTACAAATATTGGAGTATTCGTTTTACCATATTTAATTAAGGAGATTCAAAATGGTAAGATCGACTTAATTCCTATTGTATCAATTCTAACAGATGGTAAAGTACCCTCCGATGCAACTTCAGAACAATGTTTGACATGGTGGGAAAATAATAAAGAACGTTATATTAAACTGAACCAATTGCGTTTTGACACATTTCGTAATTGGTCGAGCAAAGACGGTAAATTTAAAACTCCGGCAAAATTTCTTTCAGCAACAGAAAATGAAGTAAAATTGGAAAAATTGAATGGAGATATTATTATCGTTGACCTTTCCAAGTTGTCGCAGGAAGACCACGATTATGTCAAACGGCAACTTGAATCGGAAACAAAAACAAAAAAGAATGAACAAGAAAACCGATTATATTCATGGGGATACGGTTCCCAATGAGCCGAATTTGACAATGGCGGGATGGGTTGTTTGGGCTACGGGACCTCTTGCAGATGTTGGTTGGACACCTTCCAACGATACAACATGTAGTTGGAAAGGTTATGATGACGCGCCACTGCAAACAACCGGAATCGACAATCTTAATACGCCTTTGTTTATCAATACCGGTAATAATGCAACAAATTTTGATGCCGACACCGAATATTACCGCCGTGCAAGACCTTCATCGAAT
>JAIROD010000179.1 GCA_031257725.1 Planctomycetaceae bacterium
TGGCATGCGGAAATGAGTAATGACCAAAAAACGCAGACGCAGAATACCATAAATAAAGATCCGCATCAAGACGAATTTTTTCTTTTTTTTCTTCGCTCAAAACTACTTAACGGCGTAGATTGCCATACGCTCCGAAGGATATTATCGTACTCAATACGCCATTATCCGCTATAGATACGAACATTGATGCCTTGAATCAAAACGATCCCAACATCACTCTTTGGCGATAATTTATCGTTTCTAAATATCTTCTTGGCTACGGGGGCGACTATAGAATAAAAAGGTATCCTAGAAAAAAACTTATTTTCCGGTACAAACTATTTTCCTCTAAAAAATATTTTTCGGGTAGGGGGGTGCGTTTGCGGAACAAAGAGGTATCCTATCGAAAACGCTTGACGTAAATCGTTACAAAAGCAAAACTGTTTCAACAAAGGAGACTTTCTTATGAAAGCAACCTCAATCCAAATTGGTAGGAGTTACGAAATAACCTTCGGGAAGAGTATTTCTAAGGTGAAGGTCAAAAACTTCGATCCGAAACACGGGTCATGGATTTGCGAAACGGAATCCGGCAAAGCAATGTCCATCAAAGACTCCAAACGGTTTCTTAAAGAAATCAAACCGAAAGAACCGTCGGTGGTTAAAAAAACCAAGGAGTCCAAAGAGCCGAAACGCTCCAACGAATCAAACGAATCAAAAATTCCAAAACAAAAATTCGTTGACCAATCTAAGGAACGGGAAAACAAAACTGTTCCGGTGAAAACGTTACCGAAAAAACCATCACCGCTCAATGGCGATCTTGCCGCGAAATTACTCGCGACGGCACGTTCCGCAACAATTCGGGCTAATATTGCGAAACGCGCTTTTGAGTATGGTTTTTGTTCCGAAAAAATTGTCCAAAATGCGGAGCGGGAAGCCGAATCTGCACGTACCGATGTAAGGAACGCCGGAATTACGGAACGGAAAGGTGGACGCATGATCGGGGCAATGTCCGGTTTGGATGCCGCGTATAGAGTGTTACAAGAAGAAGGGAGACCAATGCGCGTGAAGGAAATTTTGAAACTCGCTTTGGAAAAAGGTTATTGTGAATTGCGGGGACGTACTCCCGACGCAACCGTCTCCGCCGCCATGGAAACTGAAATGAAACGAAAAGGTAAAGATTCACGTTTCATTAAAGTTGATAAAGGACTCTTTGCTGTAGCGGAAAGTTGAGAATGGATAGTGGAGAGTAGGTAGGTCTATTCAGACAAAACAGACTTACTCTCCACTATGTTTTCTATTTTGAAACATCACATAAACGTAACGGCTATGGTCGTTACGTTTCTTTTTAATTAAATTCCAATGTCAGAATCAAACGAATTATTTTTAACGGCGAAAGAATGTGCCAAACGGTACAATATTTCAGAACGCCATTTTAGAAGGTTGGTCGATTACGGAACAATGCCCAAACCCATGAAATTAGGACGGTGTAGCCGATGGGCATTACGAGTACTCGAAATATATGAATTGAAACATATACAAAAACTAATGAAGCCATTGGATAAAACTGCTTTATCGGAAAGTTACAATAAATAGACTTTTTACTATATTTTATTTTTTACCCCCCCTGTTGACTTTTTTAGAAAAAGAGGGAACCTGTTCACACTTGCCGCTACGGTAGCGGTAAGTGTTGTTACAAAAACCTAGTTAGGAGACACAAAAATGTCAAGAGTGTACAAAAAACCATTGTATCGTCCGGTTCCCGAAAATGCAACTATTATTACGGAACGAGATGGAAAGAATTACGCCTGTTGGAACAATGGCAACAGGACAATGCAGGCAGAAGTAGTCGAAACAAAAAACGGATGGCGAATTGTTACAGAATCGGAATTTTATATCGCCCGATTCACCGATGCCAATGGACGATTCCGTGAACGTTCGACCGGGTGCTGAGATCAGAGAGCCGCAGAGCATAAACTCAATACATGGCTTCAGGAAATCGAAAAGGTCAAATCTGGAATCTTGTCCCAAGAAGAATTTGAAATCAGTAAGCGGATTTCGGATAAAATCGAAGACCAGATTCCACTCTTTGAAGAATATCTGAAAGCCAAAGGCGTAACACAACGTTACATCAAATCAACAATTGCAAAGATTACAAGAATTTGTAAAGTTTGTAACTTTAAGTTAATGGCTGAAATGAATGGAACTGTTTTGTTACGATGGCTCAATAAACAAGTCGCCGCCGGAATGGACGCAAAAACACGGAACAACTATCGCGGGGCAATACTCTGCTTCAGCAATTGGGCGGTTGATGATAAATCACTTGTGGAGAATCCGTTTACAAAAGTTCCTAAAGCACGAGAAGCATCAGACCGGCGGCATGAACGCAGAGCATTAAGTGTGACTGAAATCACCAGATTACTCAAAGCCGCAGAAGAACGACCCTTGCATGAATTGACGCTCATTCGTTTCAGGAAGCGTCAAGGGAGGAATGAAGCCAATGTTCGTGAGGAGATCAAAGAGCAAGCCAAACGTCGTGGACTGGAACGTAAATTAGTGTACGCTACATTAATTTACACCGGATTACGAAAAAGTGAACTCGCCTCCATCGCCATCGGGCAAGTGTTTATCGATGCGGAAATACCGCATATCATCCTTGCCGCGAAAGATGAAAAAGTACGGAGGGGGGCGGCATTGCCATTGCACCCGGAACTGACCGAACACCTAAAGCAATGGCTAAAACTGAAAGAGAAAGTGCCGCCGAAAGAAAAATTGTTTCATTTTCCCTGTTGCCTGGTTAGGGAGATGGACCGCGATTTGAAATATGCCGGAATTGAAAAACGCGACCTCTTAAACAGAGTCGCCGATGTTCACGCCTTGCGGCATACCCATGCAACATTATTGGCAAAACGCGGTGTTGCTCCAAGTGTTACGGGAAAATCCATGAGGCATGCAAATATCAAAGAAACCGGTGTTTACACCCATCTCGATATTCAGGATGTCGCCGAAGGAATAAACCGTATTCCAGGTTTCTTGAGCGAAACGGAAAATAAAACCGGATTGTCGGAACAATAAATAATTCCGCGAACAAGCATCGGCAAAAGCCGTTCGGTGAATCAATCGCCGGACGGCTTTATTTGTTGGTACAAAATGGACATTAAATGTCCGAAAAATATTTTTTAAAACATTTCTTGACTAAACACTTTTTAGAGTTATCCTGTTGTTGACGATACGGAAAACGTTTTCGTGTCAAAAATACAACGTTTCTAAAATTAAGGAGACTCAAAAATGAACAGACAGGATATCACGAACGAAATTATCAAGGCAATGGAAAAGGGAACTTGCCCTTGGAGAAAAACATGGTCAAATTTCGCACACAAAAACCAGTTCTCTGGAAAATGTTATCACGGAATTAACCAACTTTTACTCAGTCTCAATGAGGAGGCGTTTCCCTATTGGGGAACTTTTATGCAATGGAAAGACGCAGAATGTCCAGTACGAAAAGGCGAAAAAAGCATCACGCGTCGTCTTCTTTACCGTCGTGAAAAAAACCGAAGTGAAGGATGGCGAAACAAAAATAGTCGATAAATTTCCAGCCCTCCTATATTACAGTATCTTTCATGTCGGACAGGTGGACGATCCAAAAAATAAATTTAAATATCTCATCGAAACAGAAACAACGACCGATTATGAAACAGCAAATAAAATTATTGAATCAAGCGGCGTAACGATAAAATTCGGCGGCGATCGCGCGTACTATCATTGGGGGGACAATTATATCCAAATTCCACGTCTCAAACAATTTGAAAGTGAAGAAGCACACATCGCGGCGATGTTTCACGAACTCGCGCATTGGGCTGATTATACTATTATCGGTACAAAATTCAACACAGATAAAGAATCACCCGAAAATGCTTACTCCGAATTAGTCGCCGAACTCGCCGCATGTTTCCTCTGTAGGGCGTGTAACATTCCCAATGATTTGGAAAATCACGAAAGTTATATCGCTTCATGGATTACGTGCATGAAAAACGATGTCAGTTACATTTGGAAAGCAAGCCGCGACGCTTCAAAAATCACCGACTACTTTTTGAAACTCGCTGGGGTTGTTGAAGAAAATGAAATTGAAATTGAAGGGAACGATGTTACGGAATAAAAATTCCAACATCGAAATAAATGAAAGCCGCCCGATGAGTTCATTGAAAAATGATTTATCGGACGGCTTGCTTTATTTTAAAGTAAATAAATCGGATACTGATTGACATTATTCTCTTGAACCATTAAATTGATAAAAATTTGATAGGGAATAACATATTTTAGAAAACTTAACATCATACCTAACATCAATGGTCGCAACGTTTTGCACGTGTTGCCGAAAAGCGGGACGGTTGACCGAAAACCCGAACCTTCAAAACAAAACGCTTATAAGTCAATGGGTTGCCTACCTCTTGATTATTGGACTGATGAT
>JAIROD010000236.1 GCA_031257725.1 Planctomycetaceae bacterium
GAAAGATATTACACCTATTCGCCGCAGTTTTCGTCGTTCAGATTTTTCAATATCAAAATCAGACTACTATGATGGAGGGAAAGAAAAAAAAAGAGATTTCTTTCATAAAATATGTGGATTTACCTCTGATATTATGGTTGACGATTTAACGTTATTCTTTCACAGTCATAGAAAAGTTCAAGAGGGGAATCCTCGTTTGGGTTCATTGTTGGAAGGAAGATATTCGCAACACATTTCCAAATATCGAGAGGAGCCTCTAGTAAGTGTTTTTAAGCGTGTCGCATTGTTTTCGATAATGAGTAGAGCCAATCTTTTTGATGGTATTGCTAATAATGATTCCGAAGTGGTTCTGAACAAACTTAATGAACTCATCGAACAATACGCTAATGGTAAAATTACAAAATTACGTCCAGCCCCCGATGATACCATTGAGTTTCGTATTCAACCGGCCACAGGAAAAGAATCGTTCAATTTTGATGGATTAAGTTCCGGTCAGAAAGAAATTATTTCGACTCTTTTTTTGATCTGGCATGAGACACGTGAGCATCCGCGTATTGTTCTTATTGATGAACCGGAACTACACCTCAATTCGCAATGGCATCGGAGTTTTATTAACTATCTCATAAAGATGGCACCCAATAATCAGTATATTATTGCGACCCATTCAGAGGCTATTATGGAATCTGTTGAAAAAAACAGACGTGTCCTTTTGCAAAACTCAGAGTAACTTCATGATAAATGTTAAAAAAAATATCGACTCTGATGAAGTGTTTTACTGTTATAGATGCGGGAAATAATACTCTTCAAGGAAAAAAAGCTGCTTATCAGTTAGTAAAGAATCTTTTGAAACAAAATAACAATATACCCGAAGATTTTATTAAGTTGAAAAATCTGATCAATCACCGAATCCATATAAAAATACCGTGAGTTTGTAAAAATAATAGTTGCAATTATATTAAAATTAGATTAAAATTACATGCTTCAACATATTGTTCTACAAAAATATATTGATCTGAATACTGACAAGATTCATTTAGCGTTTGAGCGTTATGTTCTTTTTTTTCATAACATGGAACGTCAGGCGTATCTTCGGCAATGTAAAGAGGAACAATTTCAGGAAGGTTTTTTGCGTGAACTTTTTGTCAATGTTCTTGGTTATAAACTTTTCCCCGATTCAGATTACAATCTTATTACGGAAAAGAAAAATGAAACAAATTCCCAAAAAGCGGACGGCGCAATTCTCATTAACGGCGAAGTTCGTGCGGTGATCGAACTCAAAGATACCCGAACAACCGATCTTCAACGTGTGGAATCGCAGGCATTCGGTTACAAATATCGACATTCAAACGCCGCTTATGTTATTACGTCGAATTTTGAGAAGTTGCGTTTTTATATCGACAACGCCGTCGATCATCTTGAATGGAATCTTTTTACGCTCACGGAAGAGCAATTTGCCTCGCTTTGGATTTGTCTTGCTTACGAAAATATTGTTGCCGATCTGCCGAAAAAATTAAAAACCGAAACAATAAGCCGTGAAGATAAAATCACCAAAGAATTTTATGAACAATATAAACAGTTCAAAGATGCGCTGTTTAATGATTTGATCACCAACAATCTCAATCACAATAAATTAACGCTGTTAACTTGTTCACAAAAAATACTTGATCGGCTTGTTTTTATTTTATTTTCGGAAGATTGCGGTTTATTGCCGCCGAATACGATACAAAAAATCATTCGTGAATGGAAAAATCTTGACGATGCTGATGAATATCGTCCGCTTTACACTCATTTGCGAAAATATTTTTCGTATCTTGACAGCGGCGGCAAAGGTAAAAACAAAAATATTTTTGGTTACAATGGCGGATTGTTTCAACCGAATGAACTTCTCGATAACCTAAAAATTTCCGATTTAATATTTGTTGAACATCTCAATAAATTGAGCGATTATGATTATCAAAGCGATGTCAATATTGATATTCTTGGGCATATTTTTGAAAATTCTCTCGCAGAGATTGAGAAACTAAAATATGAACTTTCAGGAATTGAAGGCTACAAATTACGCGAAACTAATAAACGTAAGAAAGACGGAATTTTTTATACGCCGCGATATATTACTTCATACATTATTGAGAGTACGCTTGGCAAATTATGTACAGAAAAGAAATCGGAACTTGGATTGGACAATGAGGAATTATTTGTCCGGATAGAATCGAACGGAAAAGCGAACAATAAATTAAACGGCAAATCAAACGGTAAAAAACAAAAAAATATTACAACAAATCCGATCCTTGAAAAGTTGGACGCATACCGTCAATGGCTTTTATCTCTTTCGGTTTGCGATCCGGCTTGCGGCAGCGGGGCGTTTTTGAATGCGGCGTTGGATTTTTTGAAAACGGAACATTTTTTTATTGACAAAATAACTGCACAAATTTTCGGTCATTCAATTGTTTTTTCCGAATATGATCAACCAATTTTAGAAAATAATCTTTACGGTGTTGACGTCAACGAGGAAAGTGTTGAAATTACAAAATTAGCGTTATGGTTACGGACGGCAAAACCGAATCGGAAATTAAATTTTCTTGATGCGAATATCAAATGCGGCAACTCACTAATTTCCGATCCAACAATTGATCCTGATAAAGCATTCGACTGGCACAAAGAATTTCCGCACATCTTTGAAAAGGGCGGTTTCGATGTTGTGGTCAGTAATCCGCCGTATGTTGATTCGGAAACAATGGTCAACGCGGGTTTAATCGAACAACGTAATTATTTGTCGCATAAAATGCAATACACACGAGGTAATTGGGATTTGTATATTGCTTTTTTGGAACGTGCATTTGGGTTGTTGAAGGGCGGCGGGCTTATGTCAATGATTACTCCCGATAAATGGCTTGTTAAACCTTATGGCGATGCGATTCGTCGGGGAATGTTTCATAAATTTATTTTCCTGACAGAATGTGGTCGTGCAGTTTTTACGGATGCTCTTGTTGATGCGGTTATTATTGGGATCGACACACGGGATTCGGCGGAGATACAAACAGCCCGAATGAGAGGTAATGAAATTACTGTTCTCGGAAAGACGGATAAATCGGAGATACCGTTACCTTATCATTTGGACTGGCTGTTATCCGGTTCGATTGATTTCATTAAGAAAATTCAGCTAATTAAAAGTACCATTGGCGACATTTCCGGTATTTCATGCGAAAATGCCTGCGCAACTTCTGATTGTTATAAATTGAAACCATTTATTGAGGATCGAGACTTTATTCCCAACAATGATCTTAAAATAATCAATACCGGTACGATTGACAAATTTATTCCGTTATGGGGAACAACCCCAATGACCTATTTGAAAGATAAGTACAAAAAACCTGTTGTTAATAAACGCCGATTTTTGGAACATTTCACTAATTCGTATGGACAAAAAAGTATTCGTCCAAAATTACTCATCAAAGGATTAACGTTATTGGATGTTTGCCTTGACGAAAAAGGAGTTATCATTCCCGGTAAAGCAACAATGATTATTCTTGATGACAAAAATAATATTTCAAAATTGCGTGCGGTTATGGCATTGTTAAATTCAAAATTGGCAATTTCATATATCAAGGGTAAATACTGCGGCGCAACTTATAATCAGGGAATTACGTTTACAAAAGAAATGATTTTAAATTTACCGTGTCCGAAAAAATTCAATGATTACATAACACACTTGGCAAAGTTGTCGGTTAAGAGGGAAAAAATATCTCCTCGAATTATTGAAAAACGTATCAGATTTTCTCATCGTATCCGGGATAATTTGCAAGGAGTCCGAATAACTGATACTCTAAAACGGTTTGACAATTTAGACTTTACACAATTTATAAACGAATTAACAAAACAAAAAAATCCTATTCCGATTAAACAACAAAACGAATGGGAAGATTTTTTTAATCACTCTCAAACAAAATGTCGTAACATCATAAAACAAATTAACGATATTGACCATGAAATCAATCAATTAGTATATGAATTATACGGATTAACCGATGAAGAAATTAAAATTATTGAAGGATAAAGATAAACAAGCAGACATGATGCCGTGTTTTATTGAGTTAACGGCGAAGTAAACTCCGCGCTGTTAACGGCGGGGTTCACCCCGCGCTGTTGGCGGCGAGATAAACTCCACGCTTGTTAACGGCGGGATTCACCCCGCGCTGTTGGCGGCGAGATAAACTCTACGCTGTTAACGGCGGGGTTCACCCCGCGCTGTTAGCGGCGAGATAAACTCCACACTGTTAACGGCGGGGTTCACCCCGCGCTGTTAGCAGTGAAGTAAACTCCACGTGTTAACGGCGGGGTTCACCCCGCGCTGTTAGCGGCGAGGTAAACTCCACGCCGTTAACTAAATCAAACGCGGGGTAAACCCCGCCGTTAACTAAATCAAACGCGGGGTAAACCCCGCCGTTAACCAATCAAACGCGGGGTAAACCCCGCCGTTAACTAAATCAAACATGAGGTACACCTGCCGTTAACAATTATTCCCATCGTCTAACTTGTTATGATTGCTAATCACTTAATTTTTGGAACGTATGCTCATTGGCTTCCCAATGATGAACGAGGATCATGGAGTGGTTATATTCGCAACAAAAAACTCCTCGTATTCGGTAAGACAACTAAAATTAGTACAAATCATTCACTAACGCATTTACCTTACGATAAAGAGTGCCGACAAAAGATTGAGGCAGTTTTAAAATTTCCGCTGGTACGTTTTAACGGAGTTCAAGCATGTGCTGTTGGACGAGGATTTGCTCAAGCTGTTACTGAAAGCCATTACGTTGTTTTTGCCTGTGCTATTATGCCTACTCATGTTCATTTAGTTGTCGCTGCCCATAAAAATTTACCACGTCAAATCATAGGACATTTCAAAGGACGTGCAACACATTATTTGAATCAAGAAGGTTTGAATCCACTTGGTGAAAACAGAAGTCCATGGTGTGTGAAAGGGTGGACTGTCTTTTTGGATTCAGATGACGCTGTTTGGCAAGCTATTGAATATGTTAACCATAATCCGCTTGAAGAAGGGTTACCGCTACAACAATGGAAATTTGTGACGCCATATATTTAGCGGCGTGGTTTGCCCCACGCTGTTAGCAACGAGATAAACTCCACGCTGTTAACGGCGGGGTTCACCCCGCGCTGTTGGCGGCGAGATAAACTCCACGCTTGTTAACGGCGGGATTCACCCCGCGCTGTTGGCGGCGAGATAAACTCTACGCTGTTAACGGC
>JAIROD010000255.1 GCA_031257725.1 Planctomycetaceae bacterium
CAGTTTCTTTCCGTGTACCGGGAACTTCTTCAACCGATTGGAATTGTACCAAGTATTCCTGACCCGGTATGAGACCGTGTTCTGCGGAAAGTGCAAAAGTTCCGTTTTTGATGGGCGAACCCGTCGCAACCATTGGCGTTATTTCCGGCAGCGACGAAAATGATACATTGCCCTGCGCAAGTGCTTGACCGTTCAATGTAACTTCACCGCGAACCGCAACACGCCCTTGCGGATTGTTATTGCTGCAACCGATAACAATCGGCAATAATAAAAGAATCAAAATTAAATATTTCATATTTGAAAAATGGGGTTAAAAAATGAATGTTATTTGAAGGTTAATATTTGTGATTTTCCAATGTAGGGACAACCGCAAGGGTTGCCCCTACAACTACAACAAAAAATTTAATGCAACGATTCAATTTCGTTAAGTTTAAGCGAATAGTAGTTTTTAATTACAACAATTATGAAATTAAAATAGACGGATACCCTCCGTAGCCAATGAATCCTCCACAACAATTACCTCATTACCTCATCAAAAAAGAAATGAGGTAATGAGGTGTTGTTTTTTGGAAAAACAAGTTGCTGCTGAGTTTTTTTGACCCAATTATTTTGTTGCAAAAATTAGGTGAAAATGAGTTTGAAAAAACAAAATATTCCTGTCGAAATACTCCAACTCACTTACAGGCAACTGAATAGTTACAAAAAATTCTTGTTTTTGCAATTGCAGTTACGGAGATTTGGCTTCTCCGCCGTTAATTGAACCTAACGCCCCCCAAACACCGAACGGTGATTCTCCACCGGCAACCGGTGTTGTTGTTGCTGTAATTGTTCCATAGTTAATCGTTTCGGAAATAAAACGCACGGAACCGTCTGCCAGTGACGCATTAACACCGCCGCTGTGATAACTGGATGCGGCAACCATCATGCGGGCGTTATAATCAGCAGTACTGGCACCGGAACAACTCGGTGAATTGGGCGGTAAAATGGTTGAAAAACTCGAAGGTCCCCGACCATCTCCCCAACGTGTACCGAAATCACCATCTTGTTGAACTCCGCCGGTTGTGTTATATCCCTTTCCAGCCTTTTCATTAAGGCAGCCTTGTACTGTTACGTTTAAAGCACCGTCGGTTCCGGCGGCAATATCCGTAATATCATCGTTCATACCGCTTGCACTCAATTTATAGGCTCCGCGTATTATATTGCGGTTTGAAGTAGTAGCGCGTTCGGAAAAAACAACCGTGTTGCTTGTTCCATCCGACAACGCACTCATACCATACCAAACCGATGCCCAAGCATCTGTTGATTCGGGACCAACACAACGAACAAATAATCCGCGCGGATTGACCGGCTTGAAAATTGTTGCCGTATTATCGTCATTGTTTTTATCAGGCCAATCGCCAAGCGAAAAAACATAGGAAATTCGCCCAAGTGACATTGTACCATTGATATCCGACGGACAAAGCAATATTGTAACCGTTGTATTCCAAGGCGAACCGTTTGCGGGGGTTGGGTCTTTTCCCGCATTTGCTCCGGTTGTTGCTTCTGTATAGAGAGCAACTTGTTCATAAAACGGCATCAACATCAGAAATGGTGAATAACCGTTCCAACGATTGGTCGTACCTGCTTGGTGGATACGGCTGTTTCCGGCGGGAAACGAATCGTTGGCATCGTGATAAGTGTGTAACGCGATCGAAAATTGTTTTAACTGGTTGGAGCACTGCATTCTCCGTGCCGCCTCTCGCGCCGCTTGCACCGCCGGTAACAAAAGCGCGATTAACACACCGATAATTGCAATCACTACAAGAAGTTCGACCAATGTAAAACCAAAAGGTGAAGAACGAACCAGTTGTAAGAAGTTGGCGGGAAAGAGATTTGTAGGAAAGAGATTAGAAAGTGAGTAATTGTCACTATCTGTCGTCAACTTCCCACTGTAGAGTTTGCCATTGGGGTTTGTCCGTTTTAACATTGGTGTTTTCACCAAGTTTTTCACGGAATTTTTCACGGAAACTTTCACAAAATTCAAAAGGGTTTTTAGCAAATTTTTCATCGTCATGTTCCTTATTTTTTAAGGTTTCATTGAAATTAACGCGAAACGTTTGCCGCAAAACAACACGGCAATAAAAACGTCGCGAAAATATGGGAGATAAAACGTACACCAAAAATCGGAGGTCAACCGAATTTTATTTCTTTTTTTCTGATCGTTTCGAAATTTGTGAGGATTCGTTTACCTTGTTTACTTACCGGTAATCATCCCCCCAATGCGTAACAATCAGTTTTTTTTTTTTTCAGGAACAAAAAATCTTATATTTCTCAATATGTTTGAACACAATGAGAAATTTTGTACCGTTTGAGAGCACTTCTGTGAATCAATATCAATCCTTTGTCGAAAGATTGAAATCGAACACATTTTTTTTCTTTTTTTCTACAGTAACAGGTTCGATACCGGAAGTGTCATGGTTTTCATATTTTTTTGGAACATGATAAATCACCGGTAATCCATTGGGATATTTTTCTTCCGCTTCTTCCATAGAAAGATCGTTACCTATAATTTCGATTTTTCTGAAAGTAACATTGTATGTTCCTGAAACGGCTCCGCTGCCTATATCTAATCCGGCTGTTGTCAATTTATATTTTCCATCGGCGTCAGTAACACTGCCTGCCGCATGACCTTCGTCTGGTTTAACCGGACTAAAAATAATGCTGATTCCCTGCATCGGCGCACCATCCACTAAAACAGTTCCTGAAACAGATTCCGTATCATAAGGACTCCGTTCACCGCAGCCCGTCAACAGCATAAGACAAACCAAAACAAAAAAACTCTTGCGCATTGATATACCTCTCTATTGGTAATATTAAAAGTTGCATAAAGTAAAAGTAACCGCTCACATACAATTTAATGGTTCCCGCTTAAATTTTCGGTAACTCACTCGGCTTTTACGCTTTATGATTGCCGAACTTTAAAGTGAGAATGGTACATATTCCGTAAAAATATTGGTGAACGGTTACAAACTACCGGAATGTAACAATCTATTTCACTGTTACACAGAAATTGAATCTTTTTTACGACATAGCGGTAACCTACGCAGTTACCAACTATGCCGTTTAGAAAATTCAACCATTCCCCTAAACTACTCAAGGAATTGTTGTTGCCTCGCCTACATTAACGGTACCTAATTCAGACCAGACTCCGTAACTAAACGTTTCACCGGTTGTTGAATCCAGTAACTCTGCCGGTGCATAATTACCGCGATCATCACCATAAGAACCTGCATAAGTAAGGCTAAAGTTTGGTCTGATGATTTTTCTACCGCCTTTGTCTAAATTTTTCGTATTGATTGAATCTGATATGAAATGGACAGACCCATCAATGAACGAAATATTGGCTCCGCCGCGATGTTCGCTACTAGCGGCAATTTGGAAAAGCATGAAATCTTTCCAATAGGCACTCGGACTATTCGGTGGAAGCAAGGTATGAAAATAGGCGTTGCAAGGATAGTTTCCTATCCCTGTTTTCCCAAGATTTAAAGGTCTTGTTAGAGAATTCTGTCTATCAGCAGTACTAGGTTTAACAATAGACTGAGCCGGATCGAGAAATTGTCCGCCGGAACCTTTAAGATTCAGTACATTTTGCGGCGGATGATAATACAAACACTCTACATTGTTTGCCAGATTTCTTCGGTAATCGGTTGGTCTGGTTCCATCGTGAAGGAGACCTTCGCCCAATAACACACTATTACTGGTTCCGTCGGTGATGTACCCCAAAGTAATTGTAACACGTCCAAATTGACACCATGCTCTTGGTCGTGAATTGCATATACCGGGTGAAACCCCGATATTTTCTGCACTTTTTATTGTATCGCCGCCGGGTAAATCGGCATGGCTGGCGCGATAGTTCGTCCAAAAGATGGGAGTTATCGAACCTGCGGTGCCGGTAGGTGTAAAGGTTGCTGTTGTAGAATAGGTTGTTCCCACATCGTCCGAAGGACAGAGCAACGACGCAAGACGCAGATTGGCCGCTGTTGTTTCTGTCACATAAGCAACTCCGCCCGGCGGTCTGGTTTTGAGTATATTTTCGTAAAGCGCAGCTTGCTCGATATACGGGAACACCAAAGCAACCCAACCGCCTCTCGCAAGGTTGTTTGAACGCCAGATTTCATCCCACGCCGACGCGGGAAAACGTCCGCGCGTTGCATGGAAGTTGTGAATCCCTAAACTCAATTGCTTGAGGTTGTTGAAACACTGCATTCTCCGTGCCGCTTCTCGCGCGGCTTGAACTGCCGGCAACAGAAGAGCGATTAACACGCCGATAATCGCAATCACCACAAGAAGTTCGACTAACGTAAAGCCGAACCGTGAAGAACGAAAAAGAGTTGAGAATTTTGCGGAAAAACGTTGAAAAACCGAACACTTTCCACTCTCAATTCTTTCCTTTTCTCTACATCTAGCCCCCCCCCCCCTGTCTTACCCATTTTAACATTTGGCATTTTTCAAAGAAAAACGCCAAAATCCCAACCAAACACATCATTACATTTTTCATCGTCAATCTCCTTATTTTATAAGGTTTCATTGAAATAATTGCGATTC
>JAIROD010000365.1 GCA_031257725.1 Planctomycetaceae bacterium
CCTCCGAATGACCACCCCTTGCCCCTCCGAAGGAGGGGAATAATTCCCCTCCTTCGGAGGGGCTAGGGGTGGTAAAAAATAAACTTCAATCTCCGAAAAAAATTCCACTGATATATTACCAAAAAAAATATTCCACTGATCGATTACAACTTTCGTAAAAAATTTATCGTTCCATTTATTGTAACTATTCACGCAATAAACAAAGTAAACGTATTTTTTGTAAATTTGTCGTGAATAATTACTCCCAATATTATTCCAACAACCATAAAAACAATGCCTAAAAAATTTATTTCACTATTTATTTTTAGTATTTTCCTGATTACCGTAACCGGATGTTCAACGGGCAAACCTGATTTTGCTGTTGAGCGTGTTGAAGGTTCGGTAACATTGGACGGTTCACCTGTGGAAGGGGTAACGGTTGGTTTTTCTCCTGCCGATTCGACAAGAGGAAAACCGGCTGTCGGACGTACCGATGCACAAGGAAAATTCACGCTAACCGCAACACAAGGCGGTGAATTTGGAAAGGGAACCATGATGGGAAAATATCTCGTTTCTTTTTCCAAAGACATACCCAGTCGTGAACCAACTCCGCAAGAACTTGCCGATCTCGACAATGCCGGAATAACACCGAATATTCCTAATATTTCGATTATTCCCAAAAAATACAACGACCCACAAACATCGGGGTTAACTGTTGAAGTTATCAAGGGAAAAAACAATTTTTCCTTCGACCTACAATCAAAATAACCAAAACAGTTAATAAACTGCTTTTACGTTGGGAGGGTTTGTTGTTTGGTGGTGACGATTAAGGGAAATCTCTCATCATTCCATTTTTGTATTTTCAACGAATTAGTTAACGACGGGGTTTACCCCGTGTTTTAGGGTTAAGTCGGACAACGCGGGGCAAGCCCACGCCGTTAACGTTCGGTAAATTCCGAATGATGAGAGATTCCCAATAGTTAACGACGTGGTTTACCCTGTGTTTTGGGGTCAAGCCTAACAACGCGGGGCAAGCCCGCTCCGTTAACGTTCGGTAAATTCCAAATTATTAGAGATTTTCCCATTGCAAAAATAAAGCGTTTTTGTTATATTTTGGGTGTTTGAACCGGTTAGGGAAAAGGTCTATTCATCGTGATCAAATGGTCTCCAAGATATGAAATAATCAGCTTTTTTGATCAATTCCCAAAGCGGCTGAATAGTTACAACAACTCAAAAGTCTGGCGATGTTTCGCCGAAACGTCGCCTAACGAATCCTTAAACAAGCGATCATTTTCTACAAATATTTAACAATAATTTATCGTTGTTCATGTACATTTTTTAACGAATACATAAAGTGTACGTGAACTGTTACAAACTTATTGGCGTCAATAACAACCTTCAACTTTTTAGAAAGGATGAAATGATGAGAATTTTAGCAACATTATTTTTCTGTTTATCGGTTCTGTCTGTTTTAGCGGCGGACGATTTGAAAAATGAATTTGCCCGCCCCGGACTTGAGAATCGTCCGTGGGTTTACTGGTTTTGGAACAATGGAAACCTGACCAAAGAAGGCATTACCGCCGACCTCGAAGCAATGGCAAACACCGGAATTGGCGGTGTTTTGATTATGGAAGTCGGACAAGGCGCGCCGGCGGGTCCCATTGATTTTTTAAGTGATCAATGGCGTGAATTGTTTCAATTTATGATCCAAGAAGCAAACCGTTACGGGATTGAAGTCAACATGAATAACGATGCCGGTTGGAACGGCAGCGGCGGAAAATGGATTAAACCCGAACATGGAATGCAAATTTTGACATGGTCGGAAACAAATTTGACCGGACAAAAACCGGAGAAAATTGTTCTCCCTGAACCTCCCAAAAAACTCAATTATTATCGTGACATTGCGTTTTTTGCCTTCCCGACTCTGACAGGCAATGCGGAGAAAAAGGGAGTTGACCCGAATCGTAATCGTCGGGCAACACCGGACAATAAGGCAATTATTGCACAGAAAGACGTGATTGATCTCACCGATAAATGGTCGCCGGACGGAACGCTTGATTGGAATGTTCCCGCCGGTAATTGGACGATATTGCGAATCGGTCACACTTGCAAAGGCGTTTTGGTTCATCCCGCTCCAACAAACGGTGCCGGTCTCGAATGTGATAAATTATCGATTGAAGCGTCCGAAATTGCTTTTGAAGGGCAAATGGGAAAATTGATCGCGGACAATAAAGCGTTTGCCGGAGTCGGGAAAACGTTGATGTCAACGCATATTGACAGTTGGGAAAACGGTTCGCAAAACTGGACTCCCAAAATGCGCAACGAATTTCAGCAACGCCGAAAATATGATCTTTGGAAATATCTTCCTGTTTTTGCCGGTTACGTCATTGATTCGACTGAAATCACGGATCGTTTTTTATGGGATTTTCGCCGAACTGTTTCAGAAATGTGTTTAGATAATCACGTTGCAACATTTAAGCGGCTTGCGAATCAACACGGTTTGAAACTTTCGATTGAAGCGTATGATCAAGCTCCGTGTGATTTTTTGCAGTTTGCAGGAATGAGCGACGAACCGATGGGTGAATTTTGGTGCGGCGGAAACTGGGCTTCTGAAGGAATGCGGCTCAATGATTGCCGCGGTATGGCTTCGGCGGGACATCTTTACAGTAAAAAAATTATCGGTGCCGAAGCATTTACTGCAACTAATCAGGAACGTTGGTTAAAGCATCCCGGCACAATAAAATCACTTGGCGATAAAGCCTTTGCGGAAGGAATTAACCGTTTCGTTTTTCATCGCTATTCCTTCCAACCTTGGCGCGATATTAAACCCGGTTTAATGATGGGACCATGGGGAATTCATTATGAACGAACACAAACATGGTGGTCTCTAACACCGGTATGGCATGAATATTTGTCGCGATGTCAATTTATGTTGCGGCAAGGCGATTTCGTTGCAGATATTGCTTATGTTGAAGCGGAAGATTCGCCCCAACATTATGCCGAACATCCGAAAAACGGTTATCAGTGGGATCAATGCGGTACGCACGCGGTACTTCAAATGTCCGTAAAGAACGGGAAATTAACGTTATCCAGCGGAGCAAATTACGAAATTCTCGTTTTGCCGAACGCAACCCAAATGACTATTGAACTCTTGAAAAAGACAATGGAACTGGTTAAAAACGGCGCAACAGTTATCGGTAATCGACCGGATAAAGCGTTAGGACTAACCAACTATCCGCAAAAAGATCAAGTGATTAAAGAGCTTGCCGCTGAACTTTGGGGAAATTCCAACGAAAAAACCGGTGAACGAAATTACGCTAAGGGTAAAATTGTTTGGGGTAAATCGCCGGAAACGGTTCTTGCCGAAAAAGGAATTTGTCCGGATTTTCTCGCAGATAAACGGTTGAGTCAAATTCATCGGCGAACAGCGGATACCGATTTATATTTTGTTGCGAATCCATCTGATCGAGAGGTGTTGGCGCAAATTTCATGTCGTGCAACCGGTAAACCGGAAATCTGGAATCCCGAAACAGGAAAAATTGTTTCAGCTCCAATTTATCGTATAGAAAACGAGGTAACCTCATTGGTATTGCCATTTGAGCCGTCGCAATCGTTGTTTGTTGTTTTTACGAAACAAAATCAAACAACCGTGAAAAATCAACCGGACACGAATGATCCGATTGTTGCTATTGTTCATAACGGCGAACAAATTGTCGGCTTAACCGCTTCAAATAATGGAAACAATACTCCGAAAATCAACATTAAAATTCTCAATGCAAAATATGGTCCGCCCAATGATGAGAAAAGAACGGTTGACGTGCGCGAATTGTTGCAAAAAATATTGGACGCGGGCGAAAATTATTTTACTGTTGCGCGTCTTGCGCGTGATTTTGATCCTGCGTACAAGGTTTTGAAAACGCTCAATGTAGAATATGAATTGAACGGCAAAACTGGTAAATGGAGCGGGAATGATAATCATGTTGTCAATTTTACGGACATTGGAGTTGGCGATTCGCTTTGTTTCAAAATTGATGCGGCGAATGAAAATTCCGGTCTGATTTTTTGTAAGTCGGGACATTATGAACTGCAAACAGTCTCCGGTAAAAAAATTGAGAAAGAAGTTACAATTCCGAAACCGTTTGAAATAAACGGTTTGTGGACAGTACAATTTCCAATTAAAGGAACAATAAAAGAAACGGCGTTCGACAAATTGATTTCATGGAGTGATTCACCGGATGAAACAATCAAGTATTTCAGCGGTACAGCGGTTTACCGGAAAACATTTAACGTACCAAAAGATTTTTTGATACGGAAAGAGCAAAAGCAACGTGTTTTTCTTAATCTTGGCCGGGTTAATGAAATTGCAGTTGTGAAACTTAACGGCAAAGAACAAGGAATTCTCTGGACATTGACAAAAACGGTTGATATTACGGACGCATTAAAACCGGATGAAGAAAATGTTCTGGAAATTCAGGTAACGAATCTTTGGTGTAACCGATTGATCGGCGACGCTCGCTTACCTCAAGATAAAGAACGTCAACCGAATGGAACATTATCCGCTTGGCCCGAATGGTTACAAAAAGGTCAACCTGACCCGTATGGACGTGAAACATTTTGCATGTGGAATCTTTGGAAAAAAGACGACGCATTACAACCTTCCGGTTTACTCGGTCCCGTACAAATTATTATAGGATCAGAATAGACTTTTTTTCTAACCCTACTCGAACATCGAAAATATAGCAAAAACGATAAAATGAGGATGAGGATGACGTAGAATCTATTCCGTCGTCGGTCTTGGCGTACTTTTTTGAGCAATTCCTAAACGGGAACGTTTGGCGTTTTGGGGCGATGTTCTCCACACTCCTGTTAGGGGTTGCCGGTCAATCCTTCGCCCTGAAAGGGCAATACATACCAGCCCGCCGCATCGCGGCGGGTGCGATTGCCCAAGAAAACAACACCCTGTAAGGGCAATTGATTAATAGATTCATAGAAAGTGGAGAGTGTTGCCAAAGGGTCTTGAACGGTGATTTATTGTAATATATCAGTGAATTTTTTTTTTTTAACTATTCAGTCGTTTACTCCGAATGACCACCCCTGCCCCTCCGAAGGAGGGGAATCATTCCCCTCCTTCGGAGGGGCAGGGGTGGTAAAAAATAAACGTATTTATTCAGTAGTTTGGTTGTGTTCCTGAATTTTTCCGTCCCGATAGGGACGACATATTGGTAGAAAAAATGTAATTAAAAAAATCCGCATCCCGT
>JAIROD010000370.1 GCA_031257725.1 Planctomycetaceae bacterium
TGAACATCATCGGAGAATAAAATTGACGTTCCGGCGTTTCACGTTTCGCAAGACGTACAATCTGCATTCCCAAACTCACAATTGGTTCTTTCATGGATAAACTCTTATTAGAAAAAAAAAATATTGTATCCGTAAATATATGAACAATTTTTTGACAGGATTCACCGGATTTACAGGATTTTTATTAAACCTACATCATTTAATGTTCTGTTTTTGAATACAAAAAATAATAGAACAAAATTGATGTATTTGATATAATCCCGTGAACCAGGAAAATCCTGTCAAAAAAATGAAACAAAAAGAAATGCGGGATAGAACCCATGTCCTGATTATTGTACCAATAAATATAGCGACGGAGACACATACCGATAAATGGAAACATAAAAACTTCACGAAAAAATGGTTGAAATAAACAGGAACAAAAAATAAGTTCCTCGCTATAATTATCCCGATTGAATCATTTCTCACAGAATTACAAAATACAGAAAAGACTTATCGCCTTGTAAATAAAGAGTTTATGGCAATAATTGTTTCCGGCGTTTAAGAAAAATCCCGATTTTTTTCACGGAACAAATTTTGGGATTTTTTAGAAATCAAAAAAATTCGGCTCTTTAGTTGGTGTATCGGGTAAATCAAATAGAGGAATATAATCTTCCTCTGGTTCAAAACCAAATCTTCTAAAAAAAATATGTACACAAAGAAAAAAACGTCCATTGTCAAATTCGGAAAATTAGAATAAAGAGAACACAACGTCCATATTCTACTACATCTGTATTTTATTCTACACCTAATGCTTTGAAAACAGCGTCTTGAGGATCGGCATAAAATCCGGTTTGGAATTTTGTGAAGAGTTCACCTGGGATTGTTGGGATATCGCGGACACTAGTCATTGGTAACAGTATTCGTTTTGCTCCAGAATTATGAGCAACTTGAAACGATTCGGCGATGTTCTCAACAGGAATAATACTACCGCCCAAACTCATATTCCCCAGAATAACCATCTGTTGTTGAATTGGTTTTCCAATGATCGCCGAACATAACGCAATAAACGTTACTAATGCCGCCGTGTCAGGCGAACCTGTATTGTGTAACTCAACAAGATGAACATGATAATTATGTTCCAAAACTTTTATCGATGCACTAATATGATTCGCATTTGCTTTAAAATAATCAAAACCAACTTTAACCGATTCCTTTGCCAATGAATTTGTACCAAACCCTGACGTCTTAATTATGCCGTTACCCGCAGTAATTTGCGTTTCTAGCCGGTAAAGTCCTAATCGTTCATTATTGCCGGCCGAAACAGTATGTAACACTCCCGGATTAAGTACGCTATCTGGTATTAATTGATCACCGCCCTGTTCCAAAACACTAATATAGCGTTCTTCCAAAGTTTCAAGATCAATGTACGAAAAATGAACATCATAAAATTCCATACCCCCGATTTTTTTGAGTTGTTCTTTGATTCGACGGCGTAATTCAAGCGCATACTCAAGGCATCGCCGTACGGATTCTTTATCATACTCTTCATGCGGATAAAGTAATTTAAGTAAACCGGAAACCGTATGTTTGACCGCAATCACATCGCGCTGATTCAAGTCTCGTCCCAATTTGAAATATTTATTAATTGCGTCACCGAAATGACGTTTACGCATTTCACGAAACCACTCTGCAAGATAATCAACAATGAAACCATTTCCGTCCGTGAAATATTCAGGGCGCATCTTAGGAATTTCCCAACCCGGAATATAAGCATGAAAACGATCAAAAAAAGCAGAATCAATCATTGCCTCTGGAAACGGTACAAGAAGATGACTCGTCTTTACCAATGTATTAACTGCTTGATTCATGTTACCAACAAACACCATTGAAGCATGAGCGTTCTTCGAATCGCGTCCCCGCGCAAAAGAACCGCTTGCCATATAATCTTTCATTATTTGTACACCATCGTTGTCTTTGAATGAAATTCCTGCCACTTCATCAAACGCAACAACATCCCACAATCCAACCAAACCGATCTGTTGCCGTGCAAGATTGTAAAACAAATTCGCAACCGTTGTCTGACCGCCGGAAATCAAAATACTGTTCGGACTAATCTCTTTGTAAATATGGCTCTTGCCTGTGCCGCGAGGTCCTAATTCACAAACATTATAATTATTCTCAACCAACGGAACCATACGACAAAGAAGATGCATTTTGACTCGCGGTTCAAATTGTGTTGGTTCATAACCGCATGAACGAAGTAATAAGTCAATCCACTGTTCTTCATTGAATTGCCGCCGTCCATCGAATAGTTCTTTCATATCCATATTGGGCATTTGAATTGGTTTGAGTTCATCAATGATAAACGGAGAACTCTTTTGTCCTTCTTCAAAGAAATATTGCATTGTTATCAAAGACCAGATACCGCCGACAAGTAATTTTTCATATTGTTTCACAAATTTTGCAGGAATCGATACGCCTTTCGTACCAAGATTGGAAAGAAACGCATCATAACTGTCACGTTTTTCATTGAGTGTTACAGTTACTTTGTCGATAATTTTGAGCGTACCGCGTTCGCGGATGATTGATTTGATTTTTTCGGACTCGTCGGGACGGACATAATTTTCGGATAAAATTTTCTTGACGGTATTGAGACCGTCCGCAACAATTTCAGGATCGCCGGACGCGCAATAACTTCCCAGCAAATATTCCAACACATAAACCGGAACATTGGCTCCTTCCCGAACCAATTTGGTTAGGTTTTTACGGACGAATTTCCCCGCAAAATTCTGATTCAATAATTCATCTATCATTATTGTTATTCGAAGTCATCAGCGATCACACGGTCAATAATAACTTCATGGGTAAGGAGTTCAATATTGGAATTAGCATCACGTATCACTAATCTGTACTGTTCTGATTTATCATAAGGGCGGCTTTGAAGCGATAAATAAACCGATTGTTGACGCTCCGCCAGGTCTGTGGACGCACTACTGAATGTTAATGTTTCAATGCCGGAAACGAGCTGATTATTTGTGCCGTAAATTGCTATTTTAACTGTTACCGGTTTAATCCGGTAACCGACCGGTTCTGTTTGGACGAATTGAAAACGATGTTTTGGCGTCGTAATTTTGATGCGATTATCCAATAAAGCAATGGAAACAATTTTCGTTTTCGTTTGTTCAATAATTTTTTTATTACGAGAAGTATTGACAATAACAACCGGAATAATAATTTCCTGCGGCATGGCACCGCCGTGAAAAAAACGTGACGCACCGCGAAAATTGAAAAGGCTGTAACCTTTAGCAATTCCAAATTCCATATCGGAACATTTTGCGGTCTGTTCCGTATTACCGAACCATGCAAAATTATTTCGTGACAGATGATGTCCGAGATAATAACGTTTTTTTGTTTTAATTATATCGTTCATTTGTTCGAGTTCAATATTACTTTTGTTTATTTCCGCCGGCGGTGATTCGGTATAAACAAATCCGTGATCGGCGGTTACAAACACACAACGTCCTGACAGCGTATTCGAAATATATTGAATAATTTTCAACAGTTCATCAATCGCCGTATCGGTTGCCTGAAAAGTTTCATTTTCTGTTGCAGCATTATCGCCGCGTGAATCAATCATATTATGGTAAATATAAACAACCTTCACCTTATTATCGATAAGTTTTCGTACTTCATCGCGTTTCATGGACAACATCGTATCGGCACGAACAGCAATACCGTGAAATTGTGACAGAATCATGTTGCGATTTTCGATACCGGCAGTTGAATGTCCGTCTGCAAGAACATCGCCATTAATATTGTATGTTAATTGCTTGTGCGGGAGTAACGCCGCCATACCGAGTGCGGTATAAGAAGGAACAACTCCGAGCATTGCTTCAATGTCAGCTCGAAGACCATCACAACCATTGAGGACTTTTTTCAATTCCTCTGCAGCAGCGTAACGGAAAGCGTCGCTTACAATAACAAAGACGCGATGTTTGACCGATTCTTTTACAACATATTGTTCGTAAAATTTATATTGATTCGGAATTTTTTCGATTTTCCAATCGGCAAGTAATCCGTTTTCAAAAAAATGGTTACATTTTGATTCCAATGCAGCAATATATTTATTGCAATAAATGTCATTGACTTCGTTACAAAGTGTTTTCACCTGATCGGAATTAGTATGATCGGCGTTAAGACGAGCGGCATTGATATGGAAATGCCGGTAAAGTTGATCAATTTTGTACAATTCTTTTGTGTAAAGAGAGAACATCTCTGAAGCGGTATCACAATGGAATTCGTTTGAATATTGACGTATTCGTCCAAAAATTTCAGCGGCAAGAGCAATGATTTCATAACCGGAACGGCGTTCGTTACGTTCGTTTTTATGAACAGATTGTGAATGAATCCAATGTTCTTGTTGACGTTGTTCAGAGATGTTGCGAAAATATTCGGTATTGGGGTGATTTTTACTCAAGTCGAACCTTTTGAAAAGTTTCTGTAATATTTCCTCTTCAATCTGAGAAAACGTAACAGTTTTGAGTAATTGTTCAAGCGGTAATCGGGCAATGATATCAATGATGTTGAGCTTTTGTGCGATGTAGCCGGCAAGTTTATTGTAATGACCGGCGTGGCTGGTACTGTCCCGCCATTGGGCGAAAAAGGCAACTGCGTTATGTTCACCGGCAGCGGATAAGCGAAGGTTGACCAACGAGCGCGGTGCGGAATCGTCATCAAGACGGTGAACAAAATCAGAAACAAATAATTGTATCAATAATTTTTCCGGTGTCGGATTATCGTCCTTAAACGAGAATATTTGTTCTGATAATTTCCAAAATGTTTTGCTCAAACTGAATTTTTCAATCAATTTCCATGTCTCTGACGGTGTTTCAAAATTGATGTCGTCTTGTAAGATGTATGATTGGAATACTGCTCTGGCAATGTTATAAAAATCATTTTGACCGGATTTCGCTGTAACGGCGAGCATCTTTCGGTCGATATCGGATTCATTATCTTCTGATGTAATGATCTTTTTAAGGTTGTCGAGCCGATCTTTGCTGTCAAAAAATTTCTGCCGCGATTTCAGATGATTACCGAGTTTTGTGCTGCTTAAATTGAGTTCATTCAATAGGATTGTCGAACGATCCGCACGAAAATTGTAGGCGAAATAACGAAGGTCAAGTAAAAAATCTTCATCGGAATTAGATTCTTTTGATGTTGAATAGAGAAGGAATTTTTGTTGTGTTTCGTCGATTTCGATACGAATTTTTAACGCAAAATGTCCCGCCTGTTCCAAATGTACGATTTCAATTCCGTCAAGTTTCAATGAATCAATTTCTGATTCAAATTCACGTTCGGGGTCGTTCCAGAACACAATACGCTGCTCTTTCTCATTAAAAATTGTTTTTAATGATTCGATAATTTGTGTTATATCCATGATTTAGTTCTCCGTTGTTCCGCCGGTAACAGATTTGACATCTGACAATAAATCACTGAATTGAGCGTAGTTTACTTTAACACCGTCGTCGAGATTTATTTCAATTTTTTTATCTGCTTGATGGCGAATTTTTTCATCAAATAATTTGAGTTCTTCGAGTTGTTTATGAAGTTGTTCCTGTTCTTTTTCTAAACGCCGTTTGTTACTTTGATTTATTGTTGTGATATTTTTAATATCTCCATCAATGTTTTCAATACGTTTACGCATTTGAGCGGAGAGCGGAATCACGTATTCGGTACGTATTCGTGCAAGTGTTGCGGTGTGATACCGATGCAAATAAACAAGACACTGAAATGCTTTATGATGACCGCTTGAAAAGAGCCAATAAATCGGTCGTTTTTTATAACGTTTAAGATGATCGGCGAAAAAATCTTTGACAAAATAATCGCGTAAATTCTTTGTCAAAACAGTCTCGATAAATTGGATATTTTCAGTTTGGTATTTTGCATTGAATGCAACTCGTACAAATTCATGAAAACGTTTCACAATATCATCGTTAAAATACCAATCGGTATCGAGAACAGGAATGATTCCATCGTCATCAGCAGGAAATATTTTGTATCGGGAATGATCAAAATCTTTATTTCCGGCGGCAGCGTAAATCAATCCCGGTTCATCGAGGCTGTAACGTCCCATCATACAACCAACCGAATAGGAAATCAGTTCCTTAATTGTATCAACACGTAATTGTTGTTCCAATTCGGATTCGGTTTTGTTATCGCCGTAGCGGTAATAAGGATTGCAAGTAAGCGTGATTTCTTTGAGCGGAACATCGGGAGTCAGTTCATCCTGAAGCCCGTAAGCATCAATAAAGATACGGTTATTTTCTTCTTCGAGTTGTTGCATTTCAAGCGTCGCCGCACGCCAACGATCTCGTTGCTCTTCATAAAGTTTCGATAATAATGGACTCATTGATAGGAATAAAGGAAAGGTTTGTTGAGTATAGGATTTGGAAACCTGACAATTGGCAAATTTAAAATATGGTAATATTTCAACTGAATCGTTACAAGTTTTATATCACGGCAGGCGGAAAAAGGGATAGCAGTGACCGCTTTTGATCAACAATATCAATGCAACCATATATTCTGTGAACGGTCACCTACTTTGATTGCAATACAACCCAAATATGAAAGAGGGTAAAATCTGAAGGCAAAACGATTGTTCGTGAAAGTCGTTGCGAAGCTTCGTATAATGAACTTCGTGATGAAATACAAATTGGTTCAAAATTATGTCTTTTCTCTATCAATTCCGAATTAACTTCTTTGCAAATATCATCTGGTTTCATTGACAGAATGTAACCAATCATCATTCCGTTTGAAACATTTTCACCATATCGTTTGTCCCCTTGATCAAAACGCATGATTCCATGATTCACATAATTTCTATTGTAAATCCACGATGAACTTATTGGAGTACCGAGACATTTGCATTCGACATGAAAATCCAATTCGGATTCGCTATAGGAAGATGCATATTGATTTTTGAGCCGACAAGTAAAATCAGGACGACCGGACATCTGCCATTCATCTACGCTTTTATTTTCAGTGTTATTTTCAGTTTTCGATATTATAGGCACTTCACAAATTGGAAACGTAATTTCTTTTCCTCGATCAAAGCACGCGTTCTGAACTAGGTCATTTAGTTGGCGGGAAATAGAAATTTCCTTTTCTCCATACTCTTGCAATGTTGATAATACAATCAATGCCTGTCGAAAAATGTCTGTGTAAAGCTCGACATGTCTTTTCCATAAATTATTTCCTCTTGGTCGAAGGCTCATATTATTTTCCTCCTTCTATCGAAGAGATTTCATCGCTCAATATTGATTTGCATAATGTCGATTCTGCATCTTCTCTAGCTCTGCTTTGAGTCCAAAATCTTTTTTCATTACGTTTGATAATAATAACGCCATCTTCAGTCAACACATGAACCACGCCTTCCATAATTATTTGAGATGTACCAAACGGAACATTTGCACTCTTAAAAAGTGTAGAAAGTAATTCGTCCCATGAATGATCTTTTGTGTTTACTTTCTTTGAAGTATTTTTTTCAACAATATAAAAATGTACCGCAATCATATTGCCACTAAAATTGATATGCCAGCACCAACGCATTTCCGTGCCGTCATCTAAATAAGGTTGCCAACGACTGCAAAAAACTTCGGCGTATGCTTTAATCCATTTATCATCACTACGTACTATAGCTGTTGCTCCCTCGCTGTAAATGGGATCATAAAAGTAAGGGATTGTAATATTGCAACAGTCTCGAATTAAATCTCGCTCTTGGTGATTTAGTTTATAGAGATCAAAAATGGACTCATCTAATTCTTTTTCCAATGAATATCCATTATTGGTGTTAATCAAAATTGAGGATTGTACTGATGACTTTATTGATGAATGACAACTCTGGAGATTATTCACCAAGCGAATTATTTCATTCGCTTGTTTTTGTGATGTAGGGTAAACGATGGGAAAGTCCAGTATTTCGTGTTTGTGTATTTCTGCATTTCGTGTTCCCCACATTGCAGCCGTATTAAAGAAAAAGTATCTTGCCAACGAAGACCAAAAAATACCGAGAAAAATTTTGTAATTACGCTCTTCGTTTTCCTTCAAAATAAAACCGTTAATGGAATTCGTAAAGCAAAACGGTGAATCTTCATAGCGGGCAATAATTATGCCTTTGTTTTCACCCTTTTCCGTGATTCCTTTTTTGAACAACAACCGTTTTCCTGAGAAGACCACTTCAACTCCTAAACGATGTAATTTTTGCGGGACTTTGTCAAAATGGAGATGTGCATACCTTGAAAAAGAATCTGTATCGAGCAATTGATACTTTGCCAGAGGCGAAGCATCTTTTTCCGGCGGATTAACTTTTAGTCCTCGTCCAGACTCGGCAACGAAATCTGCAAAACGTCTTCCTTCATATTGAAGACGATTGATCAAATCGACATCGGCAAGACTGCCGTAAAGTAAAGTCTTCCATATTGTCGGAACATGGATCATTCGTGATTGAATCCAATGTCGGTCGTTGGATGAGAGGGCAACGATTTGATTTTTTTCCGTTTGTCGCGTTGTCTTAATAGACCAGTAAGCGAATCCTTTTTGTTGTTTTTCATTTTTTGAAAAGTGGAAAAACAAAAATGGTGAAGTGCTGCTCTTAAAAAATAATTTTCTGACGTGGCTAAAATTAAAAATTTCATCGATCTCTATTTGAGAAATGAAAGATTTCCGAAATTGCTGCGAAGGCGAACCTTGTTTTGCCAATATACTTGCGGGTACGAGCATTCCACAACGTCCGCCGCATTTAAGAAAATCAATACTTCGCCAAAGAAAAGCCTGCGAAGATTCTTTATCGCCGATGGGTTTCTTATTACTCTTTATCCAATCCAATAACATCTTGTGGCGGTCTTTGGATTCTTTGGGTGCCTCTTTACTAGGACTTGCCCAAGGCGGGTTACCAATAACAATGTCTGCACACGATTTTCCAAAACGTTCTTTCCAAGCTGAAACCGATTCGATCTTTTTTATATCAAAAGTATTCTCGGCAAGAATACAGTGAAGATGATTTGCCGAACGACTATTGGATGCTAATAAACAAGGTAACTTATTTTTGTTTTCGTAAATTTGAGTTCGAATATCCGGCGGGTTTAAGTAATGCAGCAGTGCTAGGCAAAGACTAAAGGCTGTTATCCGAGCGGCATCTGGGTTTGCCTCGATTCCTGTGATCTGGTTGCAAAGAATATCTTTTAAGTCTTCAAATTTCAGTTGTTTTTGCGGGTGCAGAGCAATTCTATGCCGGACAATCCGCCGAAATGCTTCAACGAGAAAAATACCAGAGCCGCAAGCTGGATCAAGAATGCGAGGATTTTTTTTCAATACTTCCGAACTAAGAACTCGCGAGCAAACAAATTCAGCAAGTACAGGAGGAGTGTAATAAGCACCTTCTGCTCGTTGTTGGGTATCCTGTTTTCTTTTTTCTACTTTCCCTAGTGAGTAAAATTGTTCATAAATTGCACTGATCAAATCGAGAGGAATAACATCAAAATCATAAGCATAAAAAAATAATTTCTTTTGATCGCCAAGATTACCGAGTAGCATCTCTTGAATCGTTTTCAGGTGTTTTGGATAAACTTTGCTTTGTTCTTCATCATCACTAGGAAACATGTCGCCGTTAAAGTGGTGTGCAAGGTAATCAAAAAGGTCGTAAGTAAAATTCTCGTCTTCCAAAATTTTAACGAAAAATGAATTTCTTTCGGATTGGTCGCCGCGAATATTTTGTTTCAACAATTCAAGCCGTCCGCTTTTTTTTCTCGCAATACTAATAAAATCCTCTTTTGTCAGTACACCGCGATCCTCCAGATAACGAACAAATATAGACCGACCAATAAGAGCGTGAGCAATCTTCGGTAAAAGCCCCTGTGCAATCAAAGTTGTTCTGACATCTTTTAAGTCTCGGATCAGCGAAACATCTGCTCGATTGTGCAAATCTCCAAAATATTTTTCCGCAAATATTTTACCTGATTCAATATTTTCGCGATGAAACTTTTGTAACTCTTGCGATACTTGAGCTGTTTTTTCCAGAAGAATATAATGTCGATTCCATTGTTCTGTAAGACTATTTTTATTGTCTGTCAACAAATTAATTGGAGGTTTTGCCAGATCAAGAACAGTCAATTCGCCTGGCGATTCCAGAAATAAAATGCGTGGTCGGGCAAGACTCCATGCGCTGTTCAATGCACGTATTTTACTTGACAAATCGTTGGTTTTAATTTTTGTAAAAACGACAACAGGATCATCTCTGACAAAAAAGACACGTTCAGCACCAGCCCTTTTTGCGGCAGAAAGCCATTCGCCTTTGTTCAACCACTCATTTTGCAAGCGTTGATTTCTTTTGGGTGATTCAACCGCCTCCAAAAGAGAACCGCTTTTAAAATCGAGTTCCTCATAAATTTGATTTAGGATTATCATTTTAGCAAGATTTTCGTTCTTTTTTGTATCTACCGAAATCACGGGTTTGTGTTTCTTAAATTGATCCTTAATACGTTCGTTAATATATTCAACTGCGTACTGTAGTCAGGTTGTGATTGACCGTCTCTTGTTGTTTTGTATCTCGGCATTGTATTAAAATTCAACGTCTCACGCAATACTATTTCGGGAATTATTTTTACAGTAACAATTGTAACTGTCTATTTTATAATCAATCCGTTTTCTAATCATTCATGTACCAATTGCATTTGGTTTGAATGATTCTATTGTCTAATCCCGCGGGGATGACACTTTATTAACCGTATGCTTTAGCTTACGGCAGCAACTCGCCACACCTTAAGTCCCGCAGGGACGACACTTTTAAAATATTGTCCGAACGATGATTGAGGTGACTATGGTGATTTTAAAACTCTTCGTTCAGACAATTAAAAATTTCCAAACAGTAATCGAATACATTGATCCAATAAAGTGTCGTCCCTGCGGGACTTGGTGGTGTGTTTGCCCTATCCGTATGCTAAAGCATACGGTTAATAAAATGTCGTCCTTGCAGGACTAATAAAAATTAAAATAGACAGTTACAAAAAATCGTGCATTTCATGTTTAAAAGCATGACACAGTTTATTGAATTTTAATACGTTTATTTTCATTAACAGCATGTTCCAATTCAGTTTGTAATTCGTTCAAAAATTCGTCAATGTCATCTTTCGTTTCGAGATAAGGTTTCGTCAAAAAATCCGCCGGACGAATTGTTTTGCTTTGAGATAAATTATCGCTAACTTTCGTGATGTCATTGCTCACATCATTTTCCATCACTTTAATTTCCGCAATGCTTTTCATGGTCGGTATCTGTTCAATCTGTACCAACGTCGATTTCATTATATCAGCAACATCCGGCATTTTTATTGAATTTATT
>JAIROD010000380.1 GCA_031257725.1 Planctomycetaceae bacterium
AACATATTGGTAGAAAGCGATTACGATTAAAAATGTTCGTCCCGTTAGGGACGATATGTTGGTAAAATCAGGAATCAATCAATAAATCTTACCAATATTGCATCCCTACGGGATGCGGATTTTTTTAATTACATTTTTTCTACTACTACCAATATGTCGTCCCTATCGGGACGGAAAAATTCAGGAACACAACCAAACTACTGAATAAATACAAATCAATTTATCTATTTTGTCTATTTTAAACACGAACGACACGAAAATTATACGAAAAGGACAACAGAAATCTTTTTTGTATTTTTCGTGTTATTTTGTGTATTTTGTGTTAAAAAGGTTAAAACAAAATAGACAATTACCCGTTCCCTCCCTAACCTAACCCCTTTCCCTGCACCCTAATTCCTGTATAATTCGAGAATTATTTATGATTTTACATTATTGTTTTATCATTTTTTCTTTTATCATTTTTCTTTTATCGTTTCGATGTCTTCAGATTATTCATTCGACGATATGGTTCAACGTGTACTCACAGTTGGCGTTTTAACACAGTTACAGGTGAACGATATTTGGGCGGAAATCAGTGTTAAGTCTCCGACTTCCGAACAGTTTTTACAAACAGCATTGCGGCGCGGTTTTTTGACCAATTATCAGGTTGACCGTCTCATAAGCGGTGAATCATTTGGATTCTTTTTCGGTCCCTATAAAGCGTTGTATATGGTCGGCGCAGGAACATTTGCCCGTGTGTTTCGTGCCGCTCATCGCGAAACCGGAGAAGTGGTTGCCGTTAAAGTGTTACGCGCCCGGTTCAGCGATAATGAAGCGTTCATCAATCACTTCATGACGGAAGCAAAAATCGTTTCCGAATTAATTCATCCGAATATCGTTCCGGTTTACGGAGCCGATTCAAGCGGTTTTCTCCATTATATGGCAATGGAATTTGTCGAAGGTCAAACGCTTCGGGAATTTCTCAAGATACGGAAAAAAGTTGAAGCCAAAACTGTTGCACAAATTGGAATTGATATTTGTTGCGGTCTCGAATACGCCTGGCGTACCAAAAAATTACCGCACCGCGATCTGAAATTAAGCAACGTCCTACTTTCTTCCAACGGTCAAGCAAAAATTGTCGATTTCGGATTAGCGTCCATCGCCCAAGAAAAAATCGGTGCAGAGATTCCGTTTCTGAAAAATCAACAGTCTATTGATTATATTGCGTTGGAAAAAGCGTCGAACTCACCCAAAATGGATCCGCGAAGCGATTTATACTTTCTTGGTTGCATTTTGTATCAACTTCTCAGCGGACAATCGCCGTTTATCGAAACAAAAGACCGTGCCAAACGAATGGACAGGAACCGATTCTTCAACGTTAAACCTATTCAACAAATTGAACAAGGAATTCCCGGTTCGTTTTCATTTATTGCTAATAAAGCGTTGATGGTCAATGCCGATCAGCGTTACCAAACACCGTCGGAGATGCTGGTCGATTTGCGCGGAGTGCTTAAACGGCTCGATTCCGGTAACGCCGACGAGACCGCCGCCTCATTGCGTTTCGACGGAATTCAGGCGTTACAACGTGACCGCGAATCACGAATCCAAAAAATCGAAACGCCAACCGTGATGATTATTGATGCCAATCCGAAAACACAAAAAGGTCTCGAAAATCTCATGGCAAAACTTGGTTATAAAACTCTTGGTGTTCGTGAACCTGACGAAATGATGAAACTATTTGAAGAAAACGATTTGGTTGCTCAGTGTATTATTTTCAATGCCCAATCACTTGGGATGCGAGCGGTTCGTGCGTTCAACGATTTTGCGCAACGTCGCGGACTTCGTGATGTTGCCGCTCTTTTACTGCTCGACTTTAGTCAAGCGGATTGGGCGGATTCGGTAACACCGCAACATCACCGTGTTGTTCTGACAATGCCGGTTACGGTAAAACAGTTCCGCGATTCCATGACCTGGCTGCTCGAAGGGTTCGGGAAAAAGAATAGATAACCGCCTAACTCTGTTTATAAACTATTTTTATGCTTATACCTTGAAGACTTGATCATTGATTTCAAAGAGACGACTTTCCGTGATAAAACACGATAAAAGACGACGATTTTCCGTCATTATTCTCCTAAAATGTTGCACCGCATTCGTTATTCTGTACAATTCTGTACGGGCATAAAAAAAACTCATTGCATAACTATAAGGAATGCAATGAGTTAAGAACAAAAAATCCAGTGGAGGATAACGGACTTGAACCGATGACCTTCTGGCTGCCAGCCAGACGCTCTCCCAACTGAGCTAATCCCCCAATCACTTTGTGTATATGTTAATGGAAATTATCGGTTCGTCAATTCCCCACACCCAAAACCTTCAAAAATTAGTTCTGCTTTTAACTTTATTGCCGCAACCGATTCACCAACCTGATTTAACGTCTGACCGGACTCATTCCCGCATCGATTCGGATTGGTTCGTTTGAGTTGAAAATTGTCTGCTGATTTGTCGGAATATGATCGGCAGGAACAAAATTGGTTTGAGTTGTTGTAAACGAATTGGGAATCGGAATCACCGTAAATGGTTTGTTTTCAAACCTTGCTGGAATCGGCTGAACCGTTTTTTCTGTAGTTTTTCCGACAGTTTTTCCCTCTTTTCCGGTAATTTTTTCATCTTTTCCGGCAGTGTTCTCATATTTTCCAACCGTTTTCTCATAAACTGATTTTCCATATTTTTCCTGAGTTGACGCGGGTTTGGCACTGACCAGCATGATTGATTGGTTTATAGGGACATTTTTCGGTTCCCACTCATTCGTCTCCGCCAGAACCGGTAGATTTTTCTCAATGGTAAAACCGGCATTAACCCATTGAACCCAATTGAGTTGCAATGTCCCAAGACTATCGATGTTGTAATATTTTTGTAAAGCATCCTGCCAATTGTTTGAATCCATTCCCGTTTTGGCAAAACGCAGAAGGCGACGATGTTCAAAAGAATCCACCTCCTGTCCCAATTTGAGTAGATATTCGACCACAGAAAACCCCTGAGCGTAAAACGGCATGGGATCGGCGGGATATTCTTTGAGCGCAACCATCCGCTTGAACGGCAAACCCTTGCGAACATCTTCACTTAGAAAATTCAAAAGCATACGCCGATAATTTTCTTTTTCTGTGTCATGCTCAACCGATGTTGCCGCCCCTTCGTCCAGCCAACGCGGTAACGGTTGGCGAAAATGGGTTGCGAGGATGGTGTGAGTAATTTCGTGGGGCAGTACGGAATCGAGAATACGTTGGGCAGAACCTTGAATTTCCATCTTCCAACCATAAACTTCGCCGTTGTCGAACATAAACGAAGTTACGCCGCCGGCACCGAGATGATTACCGACATGGACAGTAATAGGGCATTTCGCCGCCCAATCGGGTAACACTTCGCCAAGCCAGAGAACCGCTAAATCGGAACGGCATCGTTCAGCGGTTTCACAAAATTCCTGAGCCAATCTTGATGTTGGGACGTTATTGACGGTGAAATTAGCCGTCTCGTACTGGGCTCCCGCAGTCAGAAACAACAAGACCAGTATCGGGGCAAACACACCATTACGCTGAAAAATGTAAGAAAAAAACCGAGCGTCCATGCTCGAAATCCCTCCATGTCTAAGGCGTTTAACAAACATTATTTTCAAGAGGGAACAGTTTACACCAATTTGCTATTTCAAGAAACCCCAATTTTTGAAAAAATTCCTGAAGGGCATCTCTCATCATTCAATTTTTTATTTTCAGTAATTATTCAGTAGATTGGTCATTCGATGGTAGGCAACCGTAGGTGAACGCCTTTCGCCGAAGGGTTTTCACCCACAGTTGCGTTGCCGATAGGCAACAGTGAATCAGATTCGATTGGGCAATTTGTGTTTCTGACTGGTTTGGAAACCGATTGCCGGCGGGAAACAGGGGCAAGTCGGCTATCGCCGTATTAGTCAAAAAACCGCTCGGCGAGCGGTTGCCTACCTCTTTCAGGTTTGACGTAAGTCTTTGTGATATAAGGACTTGCGGAAACATATAAGTGGCTGTTCACTGCCCTGTTCACTCCTCAAAACGGCTTTGTTCAC
>JAIROD010000397.1 GCA_031257725.1 Planctomycetaceae bacterium
TCTTATTTCCTCTGCAACCGGTTCCGGTCTTAAACCGTTGACAGAGGCAATCTATAAAACGTTAAACAAACCCAAACAGTCTTGGTAGGGGAAGCGTTTGTTGTTTGGAGGTCGCCGCAAGGATTGCCCCAAAACAACAAACGCTCCCCAATATTAAAAGGGAATCTCTAATAATTCGGATTTACTGAAAGTTAACGGCGTGGGCTTGCCCCGCGTTGTTCGACTTAACCCTAAAACACGGTGTAACCCCCGTCGTTAACTAATTGCTCGAAAATAAAAAATTGAATGATGAGAGACACCTATTTTGAATGCAGGGGAAATGCAGGGGAAAATTTTGAAAAAAAGAAAGATTCCTCTTGACCCGTTTTAATTTTTGATTATAATCGTGGACTATATTGATTTCAGGTTTTTAATTTTACCATTTGGAGACCAAATTACATTTTGAAAAATAAATTGCCCGAATTTTTGTTCGGGTGTTAAAAAAATCGAGTACGTCAACAAATCTAAAATCGCTTAGGCGAACTGTAATTTTCTACAGACCAACCGGATTTTTCGGGTAGAATATTACTGTGAAGTTATAGAGTTGCGTGGCTCCCGATAAGGGAGCGTCGCGTATAGCTTCATGGGTGTAATTCAGTGTTGCATTTTAAAACATGTAACGCACCACATTGGTCTGTGGGAAGGAGCCTAAATTTTAGAGCGTGTCGCTCCTGTTCTATGAGTGATATTCTGTTGCCGTTTCTCGGCGTTGCGTTTTTCCCACTTTGTAACAAAACAGATTATTTGTTATGTGATCTGTTTAAATTTCCACTTTTTTCATAAAGGAACATACCCATGAAAAAAACAACTATTTTTGGTTTTACCCTCGTCGAACTTCTGGTAGTGATTGCGATTATCGGTGTGTTAATCGCGTTGTTGTTACCGGCGGTGCAGGCGGCAAGAGAAGCGGTGCGGAGAATGCAGTGCAGTAACAAAATGAAACAATACTGTCTGGCGCTCCACAATTATCACGATATTCACAATGCGTTTCCGGTCTGGCATTCTTACTATACCAACGACTCTGGAACTTACGGTACAACCAGCGACGGTACAAAACGGTTTAGCAGCATTAGTCCTAATGTTGCGCTTTTACCATTTCTTGAGCAAGGATCGCGTTATGATAACTGGGCTGCTGCTAACAATCCCGGAGCACATAACACTACTACGGCAGCTCAATCAGTTTTTAAAAATCTTTCCATTTTCCTTTGTCCGTCAGATCCCAACGCATCGCTTCCTAATGCTTGGAATGCCAACGCAGCCTCACGTTGTAACATTATGACCAGTCGCGGCGATGCCGCCGGAAATAATCGTGACGACGCCAATCCCGATACTCAACGAGGTATTATTTGTTATCGCGGATCATACGCAATGGCGGATATTTCCGATGGTTTGAGTAACACAATGGCAATTTCAGAAGCGATTTCGTCGATTTCAACCAATCCAACCGCAATTCGTGATGGAGCCATACATCAGGGCGGTGATCCAATTCACTTTGATCCGATCACCAACTGCCTGGTTGCCGGATATAAAACAACAGATCGCACTCAAGCGGCGACTCCGGTAAGCAGTAATTTTCGCGGATTATTTTTCACAGACGGACGACCATGCGTTACTGGAGTTACAACAATTTTGCCGCCTAATACAATTTCTTGCGCAAAAATAGATAGTTCACATAATGCCGGTAACGCCTGGGGGGTTTGGACTGCAACCAGTTATCACAGCGGTGGAGTTAATTGTGGTGTTACTGACGGTTCTGTCCGTTTTGTTTCCGATACTATTAATAGCCGTAACAATAGTATTGTTTTGCCGCTGACAGTGTCACGGGTGAGTGGACCAAGTCCTTACGGTATCTGGGGAAATTTCGGCGCAAGAAACGATGGAATGGCAACTTCATTTTAAACTCATTATCAAAATATGTTTCAGTTACACTTCATAACCGAAACATAAATAAGTTACATTACTATTAAATTTACTTTTTTAACAGAATTATTATGACACGTTTATTATTTCTATTGATTAGTTGTACCGTTTTGACCGGTTGTGGACAAAATGGAGTCAAAGGACTTGTTCCTGCTTCAGGAACTATCGAATATGACGGAAAACCAATGGGCGGAATTTGTATCGTTTTAACTCCAACAATATCTTCCCCTTCCGTTTACATAGGAACTGCTGTTTCCAATGAGAATGGGATATTTACCATTCGGACACTTGAACAATATGGAATATTGCCGGGCAATTATAATGTTTCGTTTTCAAAAACAACCTCAATAACAACATCGGATTCGGGAAACCAAGATCCCAATGCAATGGATTATACTCCACCGGTTATCATTACCAAACAGGAATTACCAGATCAATATCTTTCTTCAGAAACCTCCGGTATAACGGTTACAATTCCTTCAACAGGTGATCAAAATATCCGGTTTCAGTTAAAACCAGGTACAATAACACACTTTCCGCCAACTCCAAAAATTTGACCCGAATGTTGAAAAAA
>JAIROD010000400.1 GCA_031257725.1 Planctomycetaceae bacterium
TAGGGACGAAATGTTGGTAGAAAAAACACCAACGATCAATTCACCAACATTGCGTCCCTACGGGACGCGGATCATTTTGTTATACCGTTTTCTACCAAGATGTCGTCCCTAACGGGACGGGAATATTCGGAAATACAACCAAACGACTGAATAGTTAAAAAAAATATTTCACTGATATATTACGTGTCTTTTGGTCTGGGACACGTGTCTTTGGGTTAGGGACACCCGATGATCATAACCAAGAATTATTTCCATCGGAAGTATCTGTCTATTTTAAACACGAAATACACGAAATACACGAAAATTTTCCTAGCGTTCACCAGCTGGTTGTTCAATTAGGTCAATTAACGTAGAACATTGCGAGGTAGGCGATCCGTCCGCTGGACGGTCGCCTACCTGCCAATAATTGACCTAAAATTTTTATCCATTTTAACAACCACCCTCTGAACGCTAGGAAAAATTTCGGAAAATTCGTATTGACCGGTTTTGAAAAACACTCTATACTTCTCCGCACTGTTAGAAAATTCATTCGAGATTGTTAAACTAACGTTTCGCTAAAACGATGATTTCCGGCAGCGCGTTCATTTAACAATCCCATAAAAACACGGTAAAAGAGTTACCGTAACCATACAACCGCCGGTTTCCCGCATGGCGGTTGTTTCAAGACAGTAAGAAAAGGAGTTCTGTCTTAGGAGTCCAAAACGTGTCTAGTTCTTCCGATGATCAAGTGAAGGAACGGATTCGTGAGGCAATCGACATTGTCGATCTGGTGTCGCAGTATATTCCTTTGCGGCGATCCGGTCGAAATTATGTTGGACGTTGCCCATGGCACGATGATTCAAGACCAAGCCTCCAAGTCAACCCAATACGACAAACATTCAAATGTTGGGTTTGCGATATTGGCGGCGATGTTTTTTCGTTTGTAATGAAAATTGAAAATGTTGGTTTCAAGGAAGCTCTGGAAATCCTTGCCGACAAAACCGGAATCTCATTGCCGAAAAAACAGAAAACCGGAAGCAGTCAGCGGAAAATAGTCAACGGTGAACAAACAGCAGGAAATGAGGAATATGCAACCGCAGCAACACCGGAAACTGAAATAACCCGAAAGCAATTATTTCAAGCCGCAGACTGGTTGTCCCAAAGTTATCACGAAGCCCTGCTTCATTTGGATGAAGCAGAAATTGCCCGGAAATATTTGACTGAACGCGGAATCAACGGCAATGCTATCGAACAGTTCCAACTTGGATATGCCCCAATGGAATACGATTGGCTTGTCAACAAGGTGAAACGAAAATCCGAACGACTGCAAATTTTGGAAATTATCGGTAACCTGAAAAAAAAGAGTGAAGATTTTTTTCGTGGACGGTTAATTTTTCCGATTCGCGATGAAAACGGACGAACCGTTGCTTTTGGCGGACGCTTGATTCCTAATTCACCGCTCAGTCGTGATTCATGGCATAAAGAAAGAAAATACCTTAATTCGTCGGAAACAACTTTATTTTCAAAACATAAAGTTCTTTACGGACTCGACCTTGCCCGTCACAAAATTAAGGAGACGCGGCGGGCGTTGATTATGGAGGGATACACTGACTGTATTGTTGCCCGCCAATTTGGGTTTAGCGATGCGGTTGCGGTACTCGGAACCGCGTTGGGACCAGCGCACATCCGACTGCTAACACGTTTAGCCGCTGAGAAAATTATTTTAATGCTTGACGGCGATAAAGCCGGTCAGACCAAAGCCGAAAGTGATCAGGTACTCAAAGATTTTATTGCGGAAGGCGCAGATATGGCGGTGTTGACCTTGCCGGAAGGACTTGATCCCTGCGAATTTTTGGAACAACACGGAGCGGAATCTCTGGAATTGTTACTGAAAACAGAAACCGTCGATGCGTTGGAACATGTTTTTCGTGCGAAAACACGCGGTATTGATTTGAGGAACGATATTATCGGATCAAGTAAAGCGTTGGACGCGATCCTTGAAATTGTTGCTTTTGCCCCAATCAAAGGAACCGCGCCGGATAATCCGATTCGGTTTCGAATTGAGAAAACGATACAAAATTTGTCGGTTCGTTTCCTGATGCCGGAAGACGAAATCAGACGGAGATTGAAGGAAAAACAGCATAAAGCGGAAACAGAAATAAAACGTACTCGCCGTCAGGATGAAAACGTTGCGGAAAATATTACGAAAGACGTTGCGGAAAATGCGGAACATACCGATGAATTGTGGAACGATAAAACGTTGCTGCCGGACACTTTGGAACGGGATATGCTCGAACTTTGGCTCGCCGATCCAACGGCAATTTATGAATTTTGGGAAACAGTTCCGCCGGAACGTTGCCGGTCGCCGTTGACGCAACTGATTTATGATCAATGTAACAAACTGATCGAACAGAACAAACCGGCAACATTCAGCCGTTTAATTGTTTCCTTCGACGATCCCAAGATAAAAAGTTTTCTTGTGGGGCTGGATGAATCGGGGCGGGAAAAATTTTTCAGCAACAATAATTTGGAACAACCGGTTTATCATGATGAATTGGAAGAAATCGGTAAATCGCTTCGTGAGGAAATTGAAGAACCGCAACTGGACAAAGAGTTACGGACAAGACTGATTCAGGAAATTATTGACGGATTTAACCGGAGAGATTCGGAACGTGTTAGAATTGCCGACATCGGCACGCTTCGCAATAACAACCTAACCGAAACGGAAAAACGTAAAAAATTACTCCAAATGCAGGAAATGTTGCGAAAACAACAAGAAGAAAAACGCAAAAAATTAGGCGTTGAAAATTAATAAATAGAAAATAAAAAATTGAATGATGAGAGATACCAAGATTAATTTGCCTCATTGTTTGGGCGATTAAGTAAGAGTTTTTTTAGAGGTTTCCAATTTTTTTTTCCGGAAAATTGAAACCGGTAGATGTTTCAACTATTTTCCTGACGTCGGTTCGACGGATTGAACCGGTCATTAACTTTAACCCAGGAGAGTTTAATGTCACGGATGACAGTGCTTGAGTGTGAAAATGTTACAAACGGCAAGGCGGCTAATCGTGTGAATTACGAGGAAGTCGTTAATCACTTAAACGAGGAGGAGATGAGCGAGATGTTTCGGGCGGCTGAATTATTCAGCAGTCTTGAGACGGATCGTAACAAGATTTCAGATGAAGACGATTTCTTTGCTGAATTGTCGTCAATCCAATTTAATATGGAACCGGACGACGAAGATGATGAAGACAATGAATTTGGTATTGAGCGCGGAACCGATCAATTAAATGTAACAACCGTTTCGGTATTGCAATCCGATTCGTTGTCTGATCAGCAATCGGAAAAAGAATTTGACGAGGAACAGTTGTTGGCGATGCCGTCGTCTGAACCGGAACGTTGGAACAGTGATCCGATACGGATGTATCTTTCTCAAATGGCGAATATTCCGCTTTTGACGAAAGAGGAGGAGGTGGTGTTATCGAAACGGATAGAAAAGAGTCGCCGGGCATTCCGTCGTTGTGTTCTTGGATCGCCGTTTGGTCTGCACAATGCTTTTAGTACGTTAACAAAAGTGTTTCACGGTCAATTGGCGTTTGAGCGAACGATCAAAATGTCGTTAACGGAAAAACTTTCCAAAGAGCAAATTCAACGGCGGATGCCTCATAATTTACGGACATTGGCTCCGCTGCTTGAATTGATCACTTCCGACTTTGAACAATTAGTACGAAAAAACACGCCGGAAGAAGTGAAAATTGTTGTGCGAAAACGTTTTCTGGAACGTCGCTGCAAGGCGTTGCATCTTGTTGAAGAGCTTAGTCTTCGCAACCGCCGTGTTCATGCTTTAATGAAACAACTTGAAAGTATGTCTAAACGCATGGACGAGATTTCACAGATTCTCAAAGATTCGGCGGTGCTGATGTTGCCGGAACGTCGGCAAACGTTACAGACTGAACTTCGAAATCTTATTATTACAACTCAGGAAAGTCCGAAGAGTTTACATAATCGTTGCCAAAAAATGCGTGATTTGCTCAAGGAATATGAGCAGTCGAAATGTGATTTATCGCGCAGTAATTTACGGCTGGTTGTTTCTGTTGCGAAAAAATATCGTAATCGTGGTCTTGCTTTCCTTGATTTGATTCAGGAAGGCAATACTGGTTTGATGCGTGCGGTGGACAAATTTGAATATCGTCGCGGTTTCAAATTTTCGACTTATGCGACTTGGTGGATACGTCAAGCGATTACTCGTGCCATTGCCGAGCAGGCGCGAACAATTCGGATTCCCGTACACATGATTGACGCATTAACCGGTATTCGCAACACGGCGCGAATGATTTATCAATCGACCGGACGTGAACCGAATGTTCATGAGGTTGCGGAGGCGGCGGAAATGACGGTTGAGGAAGTCCGCCGGATTCTACTGATGGGAAGCAATCCGATTAGTTTGGAACATCCGGTTGGCGAGAGCGATGAAAATTGTTTTGGCGAATTTGTTGCCGATACCAACTTTGACCGTCCCGAACATTCCGCGTCCAATGATATGTTACGAAAAGAAATCGGCAAACTTCTGAAAACGCTTACTCCGCGGGAGCGTGAAATCATTAAATTACGTTACGGTCTTGAAAACGGATATTCCTATACATTGGAAGAGGTGGGACGTATTTTTCAGGTAACACGTGAACGTGTCCGCCAAATCGAACAAAAAGCCGTGCAAAAATTACAACAACCGGGGCGTTGCCGA
>JAIROD010000423.1 GCA_031257725.1 Planctomycetaceae bacterium
ATAGAACAGGTTCGGGCTGAGTTGGCATTTCTCCGTGAACATTTCAACGAAGAATTAGAACGCCAAAAACTTGATGCATTGGCTGAATTTTCCGCCGGAGCAGGGCATGAAATCAATAATCCGTTGGCAATCATCAGCGGTCATGCCCAATTATTGCTTCGGGAAATTGAGAACACGGAACATCGTCGTCATCTTGCGGTCATCACTGCACAGGTCAAACGGGCTTATGAAATGATTGCCGATATTCGTTATTTTACAAGACCGCCCAAACCGGAAATAGAAACATTCGATCTTGTAAAATGGTTACAATCATTAGTGGAAGAGCAAACGAATTTATTGCACGAATCAGGCGTCAACCTTCATTTTGAAACAAATTACAATACTGTAATGATTGAATCCGATCCGGTTCAACTTCATCTTGTTGCGGCGGCTTTATGTAACAATGCACAGGATATTCTTCAAACGACCGGCGGCAATATTGAGTTACGGCTTCGGCAAGTTGAAAACGGTTGGGAAATTTCAGTCGAAGACGACGGTCCGGGGATAACGGAAGACATTCGCCCGTTAATTTTCTGTCCCTACTTTTCCGGTCGGCAGGCAGGTCGTGGTCTTGGGTTCGGTCTGCCCAAAGCATGGCGAATTATGCAACAACTAGGCGGTTCCATACAATATGAACCATCAGAAACCGGCGGTGCTAAATTTGTCGTTATTATAAGAACCAAGAAATAGCTTTCTACCAATATGTTGTCCCTATCGGGACAGAAAAACGAACATTCACCGCGACTGAATAGTTACAATTTACCGAGAAAGTTAACGGCACAGGCTTGCCCCGCGTTATGAGACTTAACCCCAAAACACGGGGTAAACCCAATGGGTTGAAAATAAAAAATTGAATTATGAGAGGTGCCCATCCGGATTAATCTGCGAAAATCGAGGGACGATAAAAAATTTGTGTAGCAGTTTAAATTGATCGGAAATTATTTTCGGTTAGGTTGTCATTTTTGTAAGGCTTGTACTCAACAAGGCGTATTTGTTTTTTTGTACCGATTTCATAGTCAACACCGCGCCATTCAACACGGCGGAGAAAATAAAGTTGGATGAGCGCAGAAGTATAAACGATTTGCGTAATTGGAATCATCAAAAGTGTTAAAAATGTTCGTTTAATTCCCCACGCTTGGAGCGGTTCGCCTCGTTGTTTCAATAATTGTCGAATATTGTTTTCCATGATTGGCAGAGTTCCAAACACGCCGCCCCAATAAACGGCAAACGATCCTAAATTCCAAACAATCAGAGATACGTCTCCGAATAATAATCCTGTAACTAAAAGACCGGCGCATGTCAATAATGGTAATGTAATTAGTGTTCCCTGAAAGGCAACCGCATTCCATGCCGGATGATGTAACTTTGCGCAAAGGAGTTGTCGTTTCACCCAACGGTGAAATGAGCGAAGAGAACATGTTTCACGGTTTACCATAAATAATGTTGGAACAAAAGCGGTTTTACCTCCGATCATTTGAACACTTTGTGAAATGGCGGCATCGTCGGTGAATGCTGTTTTCCAATCATTTAAGAGATTTCCTTCGGTAAACAAATCACGCCGAAGCGCCAGCGAACCTCCCCACGCAATCCGGTAAAGATAAAGCTGGACAACCGCAGCGGCATTCCAGAGATAACGTATCAGAGACCCCGGATTGGGTGTAACGGGAATATACCAACGTTGACCGGTTGCCGCTGCAAAACGCGGATCAGAAAGCGGTTCCACTAATTGACGTAACCAATTCGGATGCGGATTCGTGTCTGCGTCTAAAATAACAATAACTTCATAAGACGGATCAAGTGCCGCTGCGGCATGATAAAGTGAGTTACATTTTAATGTACATGTTTCAATATGTTCGTCAACAACAATAAATTCAACATGATCCGCACGGCAAGTTTCAACAATATCTTTCGCCGCCTGTAACGCTGAATCTTCGGGATGATCAAAAATTAACCGTACCGCATAATTCGGATAATTCTGCGTCAACAAACCTTCCAAACAACGTTTCAAAAACGGGTCAACTCCCCGAAGCGCCAGCAATACCATTGTTTTCGGAACAAAATCGCCGGAAGGCGTTGTCCATTCGTTACGACGAATCCCCCGCAAAAAGAGATACAACGCTCCGTAGTGAACCATATCAATAATTATTATTGCAAAAAATAAAATAACAGAAATCATTAACAACATGACAGTGATGGATAGTTGATAGTGGATAGTGGATAGTAACGTAAATATTTTTGAAATAATTTATTGTATTGAATTAAATTGAATCAAATTAAATTAAATTGGTTTCTTTTGTCTTTATTATACTGGGGCTGATAATAAATATTTCATTAACAAATCGAACAATTTTTTTGCCTGTACGGTATTGAGGAGTTCGGAATCGTACTGCATATCAATCGTCAGGCAATTACTATAACTAAAAGCGCACACTCCCAACACCGTTTGAGGGCGAATCGGCGGAACTGAATGAATTTCCGTTAATTCCAGTTCCTTGTCAATACACAAGTTTCCGCTACGTTTCGGGAATGGTGTTTGTTGGAACAATAAACCGAGATTAGAAACAGTGGCGGTTGTCCAGCAACGATTCCGGTTGATCATTTTTTCGTAACTCCCAAATAATTTCCGGTAAACCGTTAACCCGTAAATCAATGCCAAACCAAGATTACAACTTTTAATGTGATGCATTTCACGATGAATCCCTTGCAAAAAGTAATTATTGTTTTGAATATGATCAGGTTTTCTGTCCAGAAATACCATGCTCACAATATTGGCAGCCGGCATCAGACAATCATTGGGCGTTCGCAGATTGGTTGGTATGGCAATACGAAGCCGACCATGTTGTCCGGTTATTTTTTCTTGTTGCCGCCAATCATTCATTGCAAGAAATAAAGACCATATCAAAAAATCGTTAATTGTAACTTTCGCTGATTTTGCCGAAATCCGAACTTGTTTTGTTTCATCGTTATTGAGTTTCCGGCTGAGAATGACCGGATAATCAGTCGGCGGTAAATTCTTTGTTAAATCGGGTTTTTGTGGAATCAATGGAATGATTCGGTTGAAAAGAAAAGTTCTGGCACGTTCAAGTCCCCATATCTGACGCGGTAAATTCCGTAAAAACGTACCAAAATTCTGACCATATCGACCGCGATTTTGCAGAAGCAACGGATCAACCGGTTCTCTTGACGACAAAATTTCAGGATTCAAAAAACTTTTTTGTACGGAATATTCCATTAGAAGGTCTTCAAGAAACCGTTGCATTCCAACCGCGTCACTGGCGGAATGATGAAGTTCAAACCAAAGATCACTTTGTTGATTTTCCTGTTCATCCAATGTGATTTTCAATGCCGGTTCATGTTCCAGATTGATTCCTTTTGCATGAAAAACACCGCGGCGAATTTCAATCATTTCCGCAGAAGGTTTCCAACAAAAACGTCCCAGCCTTGTTTTTTCCGTAACAGAACAAAGCAACGGATGATTTTTTAAAACTTTCTGCAACAATTTCGACAAAAGATCAACATCAAACCGACCATAAAATCGTAACTTCATAAAACAACTCATCGGATAAACCGGATGGTTGTCCGCCAACATATATTCTTCAAAAGGTGTAAGATTCAAAAAATCGCCGCTTCCCATTAAACAATTTTGAAATAAATCCAATCCGGTAAAATATGCCATAAAAATGCAACAAGATTCCAACGTTTTGTGATATACACCACCTTCTTTTTCCGCTTGACGGCTTTTATGATTTGACTTGTTGCTCTACGTCCGGTTACAACAACACGGTAACCATCCTGACAAAGTTTTTTTGCCAGATCGCGTCCAATTCCTGTTGTTGCCCCAATAACAATTGCCGTTTTCATTCAATTTTCCTTTAATTTTAGACGGGATAATTCTTGCGGAACAATGTATTCATATTTTTCAGCACAAACACCGCATTCTTTGAGAACACCTTGATATAGATATTGAACAAGTTCCTCCCGTGTACAGTCCGGCGTTAAAGGACGATGTGAAAGTGTAACATCCCATTCTGTACCAATTACTCCGGCTTGCCGTGCCTTAATCATGTGTCCCAAAAGACCGCAATAATATAATTCATTGTCCTGAATAACGCCGATTTTGGCAAAACATTGTTTCCATGCTTTGCAGGAATCACTCTCAAACGGAACAGGACGATTTTCATGGTTTAGTTGATAATATTTAAACCAAAACTGATCGCTTCGGCGGATACTGTAAACAATCCCAAATTGTTTCAAAATTTCTACTCCGGCGAAAAATTTTTCGTTGTATTCAGAATAATCAAAATGCTTTGTAACAAGAACTTGTACGTTATTGCGGAGAATGGATTCTAAAACTTCTGTGCGAATTTTTGGTAAAAGTAATCCATTGGTTAATAATTCCAATCGTGTTTGAGACCAACATCGTCTTGACACATCAAGAATTGTTTCCAGTTTAGGATGAAGCAACGGTTCGCCGCCGCTGAATGCAAAGTTAAGCGGTACAATTTTCTTGCTCCATGTTTCAAGCCAATAGATCATTTCTTCCGCAGAAACGGTACCCTTCATCAAAGGACTAAACGCCCCACAATATTCACATCGTAAATTACAACTTATTGTGGGCCACACTTCAAGAAATCGAATTAAAACACGTTTGCGGTTTGTACCGACAAAAAAAGGAAAAAGCCAATTGACGGTCATTGATGAAAACAGTGTTTGCTCTTGTCCTTGCGATTTTAGATGTCTCTTGACTGATTTCCGTTGCAACAAAAATCGAGCAACTCCTCCCGCAGACGTTAATCGTCCAACGTAAATATTGTAGAAAAAATTCCGAAAGAAATTTTTTGAGAAAAAATAACGAAATGTTTCTGATAAGATGTGTATGATTCGAGTGTTCATTGTTGTGGAATGTATGTTCGTTCTATTTCTGTAATATTTGCCGGTTAGACACCTCTCGCCTTTGCAGAGCGAACAATGATGTTTGTGTTTCTTGATTCGGATGCAGACAAGACATCCTCGTTCCAAAATTCCGCTGAAATATTACTTTTAGTAATATATCAGTGGAATTTTTCGGAAATTGAAGTTTATTTTTTACCACCCCTGCCCCTCCGAAGGAGGGGAATAATTCCTCTCCTTCGGAGGGGCTAGGGGTGGTCATTCGGAGGAAACGACTGAATAGTTAAAAAAAAATATTTCACTGATATATTACTACTTTTATTTTTTATCCGGACAATAGGCATAGATTTTATTTACGCCTTCAATAATTGTATAATTTGAGTTACTTTCCTGAATCAAACGACGAATGACAAACGGATCATCAGGCAGGTGGTACGTACAGATAGACAATTTCGGAGCAAATTCTTTAAGAACATATTTTGCTCCCGTCAACAAATGACGCTCGGCTCCTTCAATATCTGCTTTGATAAAATCGATTCGCGAAATATTATTTTGACGGACAAATTCATCAAGAGACAGAGCATGAACGGTAACTTGATCGATAATTTTATAACCGGTATTCATCGCGGCGGATGCGGAATGCGGATTAACCCGACTTACTGAAAAGGTCAATTCCTCTTCTTTATCCCATAACGCAAAGGGGCATACGGTGATGTTACGATTCCATGCGGCAACATTCACTAAATAATTTTCCCGCATATACGGCATCGGTTCAAAGGCATAAACGCAACATCCTTTAGCACTTCCAAGAGCGGAAAATAAACCTGCATTGGCTCCGGCATCAATCACAATATCGCCTGATTTAAGTTGGATATGTTCATCCGGTTCGTAAAGTCCTTCACACTCAATATCTTTTCCAAAAAGATTTTCTATCAGTTCGTGATTTTGTATTAGATAGGGTACAATAATTTCGACAATTCCTCCGGTAAATAAATATTTTTCCGCTTCATTCGCACGGGGCAATTGAATATCCTTCAAGATAATTCGGTCTTTTTCCGGTGAAAGGAAAATTGTTTCCAATTTATCGTATAATTTATTTTGCCGAATTTGTTCTTTCTGCAAAAACCATTTGATCAGGGGACTTTCGAAAAAAAACCAGAGTTTATCAGCAATAAACAATGTTGATTTGTAAAATTTCAAATCGGCGTCAATTACCTCGCCAAGCCAGGATTCCAATGTATTTTTGTCCGGTTTTAATTGTTCCAATATATTCTTTGTCCGGCGCAGAGATCGCAAACGCCGAATCATCGTACCGTCAAAACGTGACTTGAGATGTTTCAAGAGATACCAAAAAATAATTCGTAACGATTGAATACTCATTATAGATGATCCATTGTTTCAAATGGTTGAATAACCGGCGGAGTTTGTACTTGTCGCCGTTGAATATCCGGTACAGGTTTTCGTTTTCCGAATTGCGATAGAATTGCGTAACGAGCCAGAAACAGCATGAGTTCCCGATCCATACGCGGACAAGGCAAATGAGGAACCGCCCTTTGTGTATTTTTAGAGTCAAATCGCGGATCATCCTGAAGATAAGCACGATAAATTTGAACCTGATCAAGATAATTCTGGAAAAACCACTCCTCCGTAGCACATTGCGGATCCGTTTTGTCCGCCAATGTGGAAAAAGTTTCAACCGCATCTTGAACAATATCCACAAAATCAGTTGCCAATGGCGGTTCCGGCGAAGTCAGATGATAGGTTTGTCCGTGATAGTCCGAGTTTGAAAAAATGTGTTCAAAAATATCGGCAACCCAATCAACCGGCACAAAATTTTTGCGTTCCGAACCGTTCATCCCAAGAGCGGTGAGCAGGTTTCGACCACTGGTCGAACCAAACGGAAGACGTTGTACTAAGGTGTGAGCCAACTTCAATACCGCATAAAAACCATGAAATGTTGTTGTGAACGCGGTTCGGGAATCACCGACAACAATAGAAGGACGGTAAACTGTTAATTGTCTAATATGGTTGGCGGCACGAACCATTTTTTCCGCGTTGAGCTTACTTTGTTCATAATCGTTTCGTAATGCCTGACCAATATCTGTTTCGTGTTCGTAAAATTTTTTGCTGGAACCGGCAATATAAGCGGTAGAAAAATAGTGTAGGTTGTCGATTCCGGTCTCACGGCATAACTCAAGAATACTCCGCGTTCCTTCGACATTGGAAATCCAAGGTTCATCGTCAGCAGAACCGTAAAACACTAAACTTGCCGCACAGTGAATCACCGATTGACAATGTTGTGAAAACCAATCACGGTGTTGACAACACCAATCCTTGTCCGAAAGATCACCGGAAATCACCACCGGACGGGGAAGAACCTCATTATATTCGGTTTCCCAGTGGGTCATAATTTTATCAATACGATGTTCAGCACTTAACCGTTTTGATGGTCGTACCAAAACCGCTAATTGATAATCTCTCCGCGATAAATTACCAAGAATATAGGAACCGAGAAGTCCGGTACTTCCTGTCAGAAAATGATATTTTTTAGTCATGTAGGTCTTGTGAGTATCCAATCCAATAAAAGCAGGTCAAGAAAATCGTCTGAACAGATTGGTTGTGTGATTGATGATTAATTGAGTAATTGAGTAATTGATTAATTTGATTAGTTAAAAACCCTGTCCCAACCCATTTTTTAACGCTCTCTCAAAGGTGTTTTAGCGATAAACAGACAGTTACCACTGCTTTTAGGTGTAGTATTTTAAATTACTTTCCACAGTATAACATCAATAATATGATTTACCAGATTACCTTTTAATAAAAAATTGCCTATTTTGTGAAAATTTCCAATAATAACCGTTTTAATCCAAAATGTCGTCGTAACTATTCAGTAGCGATCCTAAATTATTTATCATCAGTCCAATAATCAAGAGGTAGGCAACCGCTCGCCTAGCGGTTTTTATTAATACGGCGATAGCCGACTTGCCCCTGTTTCCCGCCGGCAATCGGTTTCCAAACCGGTCAGAAACACCAATTGCCCAATCGAATCTGATTCACTGTTGCCTAGCGGCAACGCAACC
>JAIROD010000464.1 GCA_031257725.1 Planctomycetaceae bacterium
AATCCGGTCTTGCCGACAATCTCGACAAAATGATTGCCCACGTTCCCTACGATATTCATATCCCTTGCGAACATTATTATCATTCTCTAATGCTGATGTGGTTGGGCATGCTCGGATTCAAAGTACACGCCGAAGAACATAACAATTTCGGACGTTCCGATGCTGTCTGGGAACAGTCCGGCTTCACTGTTGTTGCCGAAATGAAGTATCATGCCGAAAAAACAGTCGATATGTTGCTTGACGAAGCGATGAAACAAATACACGAAAAGCGGTATTACAATAAATATCACGGAAAAGTTATTCTTCTGGGCGTTGCCTTTTCGGGGCGACAACCCGGATGCCGGATGGAAGAATTAAAACGGGAATGAAAATAAGGGGAGCGTTTTCCGTTTTGTGGGTGACGGTCATTCTTTCGCCCTGAAAGGGCAACACAAGTAATGGTCTGAACAATGATTTTAATGATTGAATGAAGACGATGATTAAGAAAATTAAGAAAATCATCGTCCATCACAAAATCAAATAAATCACCGTTCAAGACACGTTTGCAACACGCTCCGCTAATCTATTGCCCTTACAGGGCGTTGGTTTCTGAGTAATCACACCCGCCGCGATGCGGCGGGCTGGTATGTATTGCCCTTTCAGGGCGAAGGGTTGACCGGCACCTCCAAACGGGCAATGTTCCCCCAAAACGCCAAACACCTCCCTGCCTACCTTTAAAATAAACAAAAGAAACGGTAGAATAAATCACTAAATAAATGATTGCAAACAGAATAAGTTAAAAAGTCGAACAACTAAATAAAGTCTGAAAGGTTAAAAAACTGTTTTGTCATTCAATTGTGTGTCCTTTTTAGTGATTAGAATAAAATTAGAATAGAGTATCTCTCATTAATTCAGAATTTACCGAGAGTTAACGGCGTGGGCTTGCCCCGCGTTGTTAGACTTAACGCTAAATCCCGTCGTTAACGAACAACACGGGGTAAACTCCGTCGTTAACGAACAACACGGGATAAATCCCGTCGTTAACTAATTAAAATTGAATTATTCGAGATGCCCGGTAGAGGATTAAAGTTGATGGATTCTGAAGACTTGCAAAAACAGATTTTGGAACTTCAAAAAGAAAACGCCAAACTTGCACGGCAAATTTCTCGTTTACAGACGGCTTTTGAACGCAATAAAGCGGCAGCGGCGTCGGTTGCCAATATTACGGCAATGCAAAATCTGGAACGACGGAAACAGGAACAATATATGTCGCTCTTGTTGGAAAGCAGCCCCAATATTATTCTTTTATTGGACAATTCTGGGCATATCGCTTATTGTACCAAAATATTTTTATTACAATCAGGAATCTCACACTTCGCAACAATAAATGGAAAACATTATCGTGAAGTTTTCTATCAGTTTGCCGATAAAACCTGGGTGGATGATCTGGAATCCCAACTGACTGCCGCCGCACAATCTCAACAATCATTGGAAAAAGAAATTTCGCTCAATATTAACGGCAAAGGAATCCGGCGGTATAACCTGCAATTTGTTTCCATGATTCAGCCGGAATTTAATTTTGAAGGTTCCATTATGATGTTGTATGATGTTACTGAATTTTGTCAGATGCAGGAAAATGCCGAACGAGCCAAGAAAGATGCGGAACAAGCCAGTTTGGCCAAAAGTACGTTTCTTTCCAATATGTCTCACGAAATCCGTACACCAATGAATGCCATTATCGGAATGACTTCAATCGCGATGGCATCGGATGATAACGAAAAACGGAAATATTGTCTCACTAAAATTGAAGAAGCATCGACACATTTACTTGGTGTTATCAATGATGTTTTGGATATGTCCAAGATTGAGGCGAACAAATTTGAGTTGTCGTATGTGGACTGTCATTTGGAGAAAATTCTGCAAAAGGTTGCTAATATTATTAATTTTCGTGTTGAAGAACGCAATCAGGAATTGGCGGTGCGAGTGGATTCGCGTTTGCCGGCAATTATCGAAACGGATGAGCAACGTCTTTCGCAGGTGTTAACCAATCTCCTTTCTAATGCGGTCAAATTTACGCATGATGGAGGGTTCATTCGTTTAAATACGGAACTTTTGGAAGAACAAGATGATTGTTGTGTGATTAAGTTTGAGGTGATTGATACGGGAATTGGTATCACACCGGAGCAGCAAACCCGACTTTTCAACTCCTTTGTTCAGGCAGATAGCAGCACGTCACGCAAATTCGGCGGAACAGGATTAGGACTGGCGATTTCAAAACGAATTGTTGAAATGATGGGAGGTGAAATCTGGGTTCAATCCGAAACCGATAAAGGCTCCACCTTCACGTTCACCATCAAAACAAAACGGAAAAGTACGGAAAATACCCACACCAATAGTTTACGTTCCGATATTACGGTTGATAATCTCCGCTTATTGGTTGTGGACGATTCGCCTGAAGTTCTGGAATATTTTTCACATCTCACCCAAAAACTACATCTTCATTGCGATGTTGCCATGTCGGGAAAAGAAGCGTATCAAATGATCAACACCAATGGAGGGTACGATGTTTATTTTATTGATTGGAAAATGCCGGAAATGGACGGGATCGAACTTACGCGTCGGATTAAGGCGTTGGGAGCCGACCCGTCGGTTGTGGTGATGATTTCCGCAACAGAGTGGAATATCATTGAAGACGAAGCACGAGCAGCCGGAGTGGATCGGTTCTTGCAAAAACCCGTGTTCGCCTCAATGATTGTCAATTGTATTAACAGTTATCTTGGTATTAAGGAAAATATTGACAAGAAAAATATTACCTACGACGGTATTTTTGAAGGAAAACGAATCCTACTCGCTGAAGATGTGAAAATTAACCGCGAAATTGTCAAGGCTCAACTGGCTATTACCAAAGTGCAAGTTGATTGTGCGGAAAACGGGTTGGAAACGTTAGAGATGTTTACCGCCGCTTCCGATCAATACGATATGATCTTTATGGATATGCAAATGCCGGAAATGGATGGAGTTGAAGCAACGCAGGCAATTCGTGCGTTAAATCTGCCCAAAGCAAAAACTATCCCGATTGTGGCAATGACCGCCAATGTCTTCCGTGAAGATATCGAAAAATGTCTCGATGCCGGAATGAATGACCATATCGGTAAACCTCTCGATTTTGCTGTTGTCGTGGGAAAAATGAAAAAGTATCTCTATTATTAGAGTTACCGATGGGAGCGTTTGTTGTTTGACGGCAACCCTACTTGGTAGTGTGTGTAAAATAGGTCTTGAAATATTTGTATCTATTCAGTGGTTTGGTTGTGTTCTTAAATTTTTCCGTTCCGCAGGACGAGCATTTTTAATCGACCTCATTTTCGACCCGGATGTTGCCCCTAACGGGACAGAAAAATAAACGTATTTATTCAGTGGAGTTTGCAATCATCGTTTTAACCCAACCTTATTTCCAACCTGATTTTCCAACAAAACGACCTTAGCAGCAAAAATCATCAAAAATCCAACCTTATTACTTTATTAAATAAAGAGGAACAATAAGGTAATAAGGTTAGTTTTGTTATTATTCTTAGGCTACTAAGGTTGTTTTGTTAAGAAAATAAGGTTGAAAATAAAGTTGGTAACACGAACAACATGATCTATTCGGCGTGAGAATACTTCAACCGACTGAATAGATACTTAATTTTTAATTCCATAATCAAAAACACTCGTCCCGTAGGGACGCAAATAATGTTGCGATACCGTTCTCTACCAACATGTTGTCCCATGCGGGACTGAATAGTTACATTATTTTTCGGCAATTTCAGGCGGTTACTGCGATTTGTTCCCGCCTGCCATGTTTTCTGCGATGGACTCAAAAAACGAATGTTCAACAGTATTAAAAATTAAAGACAAGATTATTTTTTTAAGGGAATATCAATGTTGTTTTTCCCTTGCTTAACCGTAACAGTCAACGGTGTTGTTTTAGGAAAACGATAAATTTCCGGCAAAATGTTTTTACTTTCCTGAGTAATTGATTCTGTATGAGAACCGGCGTCAAATTTCGGTTTGGCAAGATCAGTAAATTCATATTTTGTTACTGTTACCAAATATTCGCCGGGTAATGTTCCTTTGCCGGAATCGCCGGTCATGGAGGTTAATTTATATTTTCCATTTTTATCACTAAAACCGGCGGCACTGATACCGTTGGAAGCTTCTTTTGGCGTGAACCGTATCGAAGCCCCTGAAACCGGCTCTCCGTCAAGAGTGATGATCCCTTCCACATAATTCATGGGAGCTTTTTTTGTTGCCGGATTACAACCCGATAACAAAAATACGACCAAACATAATTGGGCAACAAAAACCGGATAATGAAAATAGTTTTGACTCATTTTTATCATAAGTTTGGATAAAATTTTTAAGTTTGGAATTGATAATTAATTGTAACTATTCAGTAGCGTTGAATATTCCTTTTCTGTTCCGCTAGGGACAACATATTGGTAGCAAACGATGTTGATTAAAAATGCTCGTCCTGTTAGGGACGAAATATTGGTAGAAAAATCTTTAAATCAAAATCGTTGTGAGTTACGGAGCGGCGGCGGATTCACGCCCGTTGGCACTGCCAAGCGCACCCCAAACACCGTGAATACTTGCTCCGGAATATCTTCGTCCATTTTTAATATCAACACCGGTCTTATCCAATTCATATTGGACTAAATTTTTGTCGAGATTATCGACATTAATTGTATCTGAAATAAACCGGGTCGCACCATCAACCATTGCCGCATTCACACCGCCGGTATGGTAACTGCCGACGGTTATTAGAACCCATGATTGGTTGTCGGTGGTTTGCGAACAGGTTGGTGAGTTCGGAGGTAAAATTGTCAGAAAAGCGGTGAACAACATGTGTCCGTCCGCCCAGCGTCGTCCTTTAAACTGAGAGCCGCTGCTACTTGTGTCAAGCGTTCCGGTCAGTTGACTGCCGTTTGCACGTCCAAGACAGACAATTGGCGGATCGGCTGTTATTTTATCTTGTTCCGCTGCCAATCCGGTGGCAATCCCGGCGCGAACAGTTGCGACATTCGCTTCCACCGGACAAATTCCTGATTCGGAAAAACCAATGGTGTTACTGGCTCCGTCTGTAATGAAACTAAGATCATTTGCTGTGGGAAATCCTGTGCTAAAAGCACCGCGGGGATCCCCAGAATCTGTCTCCATCCAGACATCACCTCTACAAGCGCGATAACTAGTCAACCCAAACTCATCCGGTTTGGAATTGCTTCGCTCCGGATCTGACGGGCAGAGTAAATACGGTAACTTAGCGTAATACGGACAGTTCGCAAAACGTTTCCACGGTGCGCGGCTGCTATCATCCTGGTCAATGTCCGCCATCACCGATTCGAACAAAGCCGATTGTTCCATAAACGGCAACAGATCAACAAAAATACTGAAACGGGCTTGGCCTGTCTCGCTAGGGTATGTTACTGGCCAACGATATTTTTTAATCATGTCTAGGCAAAGTTCTTTGCTTTGGGTAAGGCATGGAAGGTGTTTCTTTGTGTCGTGGAAATTGTGAACCGCAAGACCGAGCTGTTTGAGATGGTTGGTACACTGCGATCTCCGCGCCGCTTCTCTTGCCGCTTGAACCGCCGGAAGTAGTAACGCAATCAAAACGCCAATGATCGCAATCACCACTAAAAGCTCAACAAGTGTGAATGCTCGATGAAAGACTTGTTGAAAACTTTGAAAAAA
>JAIROD010000468.1 GCA_031257725.1 Planctomycetaceae bacterium
CACCCCTGCCCCTCCGAAGGAGGGGAATCATTCCCCTCCTTCGGAGGGGCTAGGGGTGGTCATTCGGAGGAAACGACTGAATAGTTAAAAAAAAATATTTCACTGATATATTACTAAAACTGTAAGTTAATCAGACCGGATTCACGTTGATTTGGTCTGGTTGACAATCACCAACCATTTCCCCCTTTTAACACAGTAAAAAAATGATGAAAAGGACAACATCTCTGCAAATTGTAAGTTTGTTTTTTTTAACCCTTTTCTTTTCGGTATCATCGCTTTATGCGCAAAGTGTTGCCTTGTTGCCGGTTGACCGAAAAGACGATTGGTGGGTTAAACGTCACGCCGATAATGTTGCCAAAATGGAAAAAGGCGATATTAATCTGTTAATGATCGGCGATTCCATCACACACGGTTGGGATGGTCAAGGTAAAACCGTTTGGGGAAGTTATTACGGACACCGTAAACCAATCAATCTTGGTTTCAGCGGCGATCGCACCGAACATGTTCTTTGGCGGCTTGAACATTTGCCCCTCGATAAAATTTCACCCAAAGCAGCGGTGTTGATGATCGGAACCAACAATATCGGTCATAACAGCAGTTCCCCCAAAGATGCCGCCGACGGAATCAACGCCATTGTCGAAAAACTCGAAAAACAGTATCCGGCATTGAAAATAATCGTCTTGAACGTTTTTCCACGCGGGAATAAAGTTGACGACGGCAATAGGAAAAAAGTTGATGAGATCAATTCTTATTTACCGGAATTGTTGAAAAATAAACCGAATGTCACCTTGCTCGATATTAACCGCGTTTTTCTTGATACCGAAAAGAATCTTTCAAAAGAAATCATGCCGGATTTTCTTCATCCGAACACTTACGGCTATGAACTTTGGGCAAAAGCAGTGGAACCAACCTTGACGGTATTGCTCGGCGAAACCAATCCGGCTATTATTCCGGTTGATAAAATGAGCGAGGAATGGTGGAACAAACGGCATGAAGCCAATTCCGAAAAAATCGCCAAAGGGGAAATTGAATTTTTAATGATCGGCGATTCCATCACACACGGTTGGGATGGTCAAGGGGCGTTGGTCGAAAAATATTTTGCTCAATACAAACCGGTCAATCTCGGATTCGGCGGCGATCAAACACAACATGTCCTTTGGCGATTGGATCACTTGCCGCTTGATAAAATTTCACCCAAAGTTGCCATGATTATGATCGGAACAAACAACACCGGAAATCCCGCCAACACCCCTTGGATGATTGCAGTGGGGATTAAAGCCATTGTTGAAAAGTTGCAAAAACAAAAACCGGATTTGCAAATTATTGTCCTAAAAGTTTTTCCGCGAGGTGAAAAAGCGGACAATCGGTTCCGGTTGCGTGTGAACGAAATCAATCTTGCGTTGCCGGAATTGCTTGCGGATTTGAAAAATGTTGAACTTATCGACATCAATGATGCATTTTTGGCGGAAGATGGGACGTTGCCCAAAGACATAATGCCCGATTTCCTGCATCCGAATACCAAAGGATATGAGATCTGGGGTGAAAAACTCGCGCCGGTTCTGAAAGCAAAGTTCGGACGATGACTTCAGGCGGTTGACGATATTCCAATGCTCCACTAGAATGGTAAGCGTTCGTTTAAGATAAATGATTCTTCATAAAATTTTGTGGTTAAAAAACGAACTCTTGGAGATTCCCAAACGTATTTTGTTGAACATCTCGGTCAATTTTAGTTATTGGGGTCCATTTTTTTTCAATATTTTAAAAACTTTATAAAGGAGGTTAACATGTCGTCGCGTGCTTATGAATTTACTTGGGATATTATCGGAGATATTCACGAAGGCCGTCCTAATTTGGGCGATCAGGTCAATATCATTCTGTATCGTATGATGCAATATACCTTCCGTGATATTGCCGAACAACGTTATGGCAAAGAAGTTTGTGATACGTTGTTTTATGATGCGGGTTATCTTGCCGGAAAATTCTTTTTCGAACAGTACCTGAAAGAATACAAAGATTTATCTCTCAACAATTTTGTTGCGGAACTTCAGCGAATTCTGAAAGAACTTGGGGTGGGGATTCTTCGTGTTGAAAAAGCCAATCCCGATATTGGCGAGTTTGTTTTAACCGTTTCGGAAGACTTGGATTGTTCGGGGTTGCCTGATCTTGGAATTGAAGTGTGCAACTACGATGAGGGGTTTATTGCCGGAATTTTCGAAAAATTTACCGGTAAAAATTTCAAGGCAAAAGAAGTTGATTGTTGGTGTACCGGAGACCGAACCTGCCGGTTCGAAGTCAATCAAACCTGATTCCTTGTCCTTACTCTCTACACTGAAATTTTAGGGATATCAGAGACAATGGGGATATTAAGGACAAAGACCGATTTGTCCTGTTAGTCCTTATCGTTTCCAATGTCCCTAAATTTTTGTGTAGAGACAATGGGGATAAATCATTAATTGAGAATTTCTCATCATTCAGCATTTACCGAAAGTTAACGGTGTGGGCTTTGCCCCGCGTTGTTCGACTTAATACCCCCCAAACACGGGGTAAACTCCATCGTTAACTATTAATTTATTAATTAATGGGTTGAAAATAAAAAGTAACTATTCAGTCGTGGTAGGCAACCGACCGCCGGGCGGTTGCGTCGGTGTACTCGCCGACTTGTCCGGAAATTAAAGACCAACAGCGTACAACACAATAACAAACCAACCGGCGCAACCTTTCGGCGAAAGGTTGCCTACCTTCCGCGACTGAATAGTTACAATAAAAAAATGAATTATTAGAGATGCCCATTACCTTTTTTATTACAACAACAACAACAATCTTACCATTATAAAAATTATGAACAAATACATTTTATTTTTACTTGTTTGCTTTCTGAATATTGTTTTGGGTTGTGCCGATTCCAATCCGCAAAACCGTTTGAAAATCGAAGGCGAAGTTACACTGGGTGGAAAACCTGTCAATAACGGGAATATCGAATTCGAACCGGTTGGCACTCAAAAAGAGCGAACACATTCCGGTTCGGTGATTACCAACGGTAAGTATTTACTACCGGCGGCACAAGGTCTTGCTGCCGGAGAATATCGGGTACGAATTTCCGTGATGGAAGAAGTTCCCGGTTCCCGTATCGATAATCCTGATCCGATGTTGTCCAAAGTCGAATATCGGGATATGGCACCGCCGGAATTCGGTAGTCAAACAATTCAAAAGATTACCGTCGAAACGGATAAAGTAAATAAATTCGATTTTAAAATGTAAAAAAATGAACCACATGAAATACACGAAAAGTTTTTTTATGTATAATTTTTGTGATTTTTTCGTGTGTTTTGTGTATTTCGTGTTGAGATATTTTTTTAACACGAACCACACGAAATACACGAAAAGGATTTTGTGTGTTTTGTGTGAGCGTTTGTTGTTTAGGGGTAACTTAGGTTATCACGTGTCCATGGCGGCAGTCTTCAGAGCCGCAACCGGAAGGTTGTGAAAAAAATATTTGGGGCAACCCTTGCGGTGCAACAAACGCCCGTCTGTGTAATCTTTGGATAAAATAAAAATAGACCGTTACTCACAGAGTCCCAAAGAATCGTCCACAAATTTTCACAGATGTTCG
>JAIROD010000486.1 GCA_031257725.1 Planctomycetaceae bacterium
CGCTTCCGTCTAATTGAGTATTGTTTGTAAATGTATTAGCGGCGTTGAGTGTTACTTCGGCATCGGTAATATGTAGTTGATTCGTTTTCAATTCGGCATTGTAAGTAACTTTGGTATCATCATCTATAATAGTTGTATTTCCTGCTACAGTAACAGCTTTATCAAAAGTAACATCAGACGGATCAATGAATAATGAACCGGCTTTTAACGTTTCTTTGAAAGAGACCGCCGAATCGTAGATACTGACAGCACCGGCAAAATCAAGAGCGACATTAAATTCGGCATCACCGCTGCTGCGAATACCGGTTTTGCTTTCACCGATTGTCAGATCACCTGTACCGGTAATTTTTGAGGTATTGTCTGTAGCGTTAAAGACATATTGACTTCCTCCGCCGTAAACGTACATATCTCGGACAACATGATTTCCGCCGTCAAGAGTAACATTTTTAGAACGGACATAATTTTCGTTATTGAAGTTGACCGTATCGCCGGCTTGTGAATTGTTACCGCCTTGAAAATATTGCGGAACATTGGGGGCGTGTTCCGGCGCAACCCAGTTTTGTTTTAAGGTATCAAAGGTGTACCAGGTTGTGTCGGTTGAACTGCTTTGATTTGCGCTCCAGTAAAGATCAATTGCTCCGCCGCTTTTACTGACGAGTTGCAAGGTTTTATTATCCGTCGATTTGATTTGGAGTTCATAACTGTTACGTGCGCCTTGACTTGCCGTATCAACAACAAAGTGATCAGCAATATTTGTCGGCAACGCGGAATTATTGGTCAAAATATCATACGTACCGTCACTGAATTGACTGATATGAATGGTGTTGTTTGCGCCGTAGGTTAAAGTACCGGTAACATTGATTTTATCTGCATCTGTGGGAGTTCCCAAAGTAACTTCAAGCGTTGCGCCGTCCAATTTCGTTGCGCCTACAAAATTTAATGTTGCGGTGTTCGCGATTGGTGTGTGTTGAATAAGATTGCTTGATGTCAACGTATAAGTATCATTTGACGGATTGAGTGTACCGCTTAGGTTAATTGTAGTTGCGGTAATGGTTCCGCTTCCGGTTAATTCCGCGTATTTTTTGAGATTAAAGGTTGGTGCTGTAAAATTTTTACCGTTGGCAACGTACAACACGGATTTATCGGAATTGATTCCGGTTCCGATGGTTGCGGTTCCGGTAATCGTTGTTGAAGTGTCATTAACAATAGCCGTAACGGAACCGGTTAAGTCAAAATCTGTTGTATTGATTGTATTACCGAGATAAACACGGCTGCCGGTATTTCCTGTTACTGTTACTTTACCGCCGTTGCTGTAAATTGCGTCGCCGGTATTGTTGTTGAACACGATATCGCCTTCTGCTGCGTTAATGGTAAAATCACCGCTGCCGTAAATCACACCGCCGTTTGTTGCGGTATTTCCGGTAAAAACGAGAGTTCCGGTTCCGGTTTTTTCGAGGGTTGCGTTACTACCGAGAACAACGACACCCGTTGCATCGGTTCCGACATTCACACCGCTAACCGTCAATTTTTCAGCGGCAACACTTGTATCAATTGTCAATTTTTTATTCGTTGCAACATTGAAGCGATTCGTAATTGCATGATTGATTGAATCGGTTGCGATGGTTCCGTTTCCGGTTACATCGACATAACCTTGTTTATCGGGAGTACCGGCATTGAAATTTGTATGGTTATAAGTACCGAGAGCTTTCTCGTTTGCGATAACGATTTTACCGTTCTCTTTGAGTTCGGTACCGGCGACGAATTGAGTTTCAACGCCGAGTGTTAATTCTGCGGCGGTTGTTCCGCCACCGACGGTGAGTTTTCCGTTGGCGCCTTGTACATTGCCGCCTGTAACTCCCTTGATAATTCCTGTTCCGGTAATATCAAAACCGCCGTTGGTAACATCCATACCGCTCACGGTTTGATTCGCGGCGAGGGTTACGGAATGTGTGTTTACGGTAACGGCGTTGCTGTCGAAAGTTACGAAATCATTGTTGTAAAACTGATCCGGTGAACCGTTTGGTGCGCCGTTTTGCCAGTTGACGACGGCGGTATTCCATACGTTTGGACTGGTGCTGTCACCGCCGATCCAGTAGAGTTTTCCGTTATTGAAACCGGAGAACCCGACGAGCCATATTTCTGTTCCGTTATTTCTCAATTCAATATCACCGCCGTTCAGACGTGAAGAGGAAGCGGTGGATAATTGAAGATATTGTTTCAGTTGGTCGGTTGTTATGATAGCCGTGATTCCGTCGCTTCCGAGAAAATGTTTTGAACCGCTTGTAATTTCCAGAATTTTATATTCACCGTTTGTTTGCGAGGTTCCGTCAACCGGAGTTGCAGTGAGCGTTTGGGTGTTCTTGAATTGGACATTTCCGTCAAATTGGATCAAGTCGCTGTCGCCGGCAGTACCGGTACCGCTTGTTTGACCGATATCAACGAGAATTTTGGAATTTGCCAGCGTAACATTGCTTCCTTCCAGAGTTAACATTCCGATTTTTTCGTTGTTTTCGATTTCCAGTTTTGCGGTACCGCCATCGACAGCGGATTTGAGAACCGCGCTATCCGGTGAAATGGTTGCGTTGCTGAAATTGAAACCGTAACTGTCAGTGAAAGCATTGCCTTTAGTAACGATAACAGAACCTTGACCGGCAAGAGTTGCGCCGGTAACGTTAAAAGCGGCGGCATCATTAATGGAGTGTGTGTAAAATTCCGCAACATTATTAGTAACGGAACCCGGTTTGTCTCCGGCTAAACGGAATGTCCCGCCGGTAATATTAACTGTGCCGCCGCTGTAATCTTGATGGTTCAGGACATTTTCGCCTTGAAACTGGACAATTCCCGTACCGGTTTTTGTGAACGAGCTATTACCGCCGGAAACACCGGATTTAATCGGGTCATCGAAAAACACATTATTGTTACCGGTTATTTGGAGAGCGATATTTTCATTGAGGAAAAGTGAATTATAATATTTACTGTTACTATCAATGACATCATCGGTATTTCCGGTGAAGACGATATCGCCGTTTGCAGTATTAAGTATAACATTTGCCGGAATTCCTCCGCCGGTGCTGACTCCTTCAAGATAAATTGCCCCGCCTCTTCCGGTTGCGGGTGAGAAATCAGCGGCTGTGTTACCTTTGAACAAAGTATTCCCTTGAACAGTCAGATTACCTTCGGCATAAATTGCTCCGCCGTTTCTGGCGGTGTTATTCTCTAGGGTGAGTTTTGATGCGGTTGAACGTACCATTGTTGAATCCGCATCAATATAAAATGCACCGCCTTTATGACTTTGATCGTTCCCGTTGGAAAGGACACTATTTGAAGTATCAACATTGCTGATGGTCAAATTTGTACCATTAGGAATTTCCAACGTGAGATTGCTGTTAGCGAGTTCGAAATGGTTTTGAAGGGTTCGGTTGTCCGACCAAACACTTGTAACAATTTTAGCGTCCGCATTTTTGAGATACACTGCCCCGCGTTCATTTTGCTCTAAGTCTTTACCGGTTAATGCTGCGGAATCATAGTAGGAACCTGCAAGTGTGTCAACGTTTTGAACTCGATAACCTCGTGCGAGATCGTATCGACCGAGCGAGTCATCGTAAACCAAATTAACGGTGATATTATCGACTTTTTCATCAGTGGTGAAATTTCCGATTCGCGTTCCTTTTTCGAAATCGGTATGAACTTGCAGCGTTACACTTGTTTCGGCGGAAGCCGTGTCAAGGCGTGTAATATCGAGTCGTCCGATGGCGTTGACCCCGGTGGAATATTTTGATGTTCCTCTGATATAAATCGACTGACCGGCGGCGAAGTTATAAGTTCCTCCTTCGATCACCATTCCGCCGACACTCCAACTTTCGCTGGGGCGTACTTGATACGGTTCTTTGTCCTGATTATGGACGGTATCAAAGTAAATCACATCGCCGTTACGAAACGGCAGCGGAATTTCCATAGGCGAGTCCGGCTTGGTCAGTGTGTCCAACCGTATCCAGTTGGTGTACGGAGCGGCGGAAGATTCGGAATTCCAAATCGTTTGAATACGGTTGTTTCCGGTATTTTTGGCAGTCCAGACCAGTTTCACGTTGCCGTCGTTGGACGCTTGCAGTACGAGATCGCGTTCGCCCAACCCCAGCAGATCTTCGGCAATAGACAAGGCGGCGGTACTGCGTTTTGCCTGCGTCGTACTCACACCTTGCGGAATGATCGGTTCAAAATAATTTTCGATATTATCGTTTGTTACAAAAATACTTGGTTGATCCTTGTCATTGATACCAACCCAAGATGCGGCAATCACATATTTTCCGCCTCCGATCGGCAACGCCGCGGGCCACGTGACAATATCAATTTTGCTTTTATTGTCTTTGCTGAGTAACAATTGTCCCGAACCGGCGGTTTCCTGAATTTTGTCAATCAAAATAATATCGGAATTAAAAAGACTCTCATCAACATCTTTAGTCCCATTGCTATTTTTATCAAAAGCAGTTTGTAAAGCGTCATTACTTGCCGCGTAGCTATCCACATCGACTCTCAATGTTCCGCCGTCGAGTGTTACATTTCCCCACAGGTTGAGGTAACCGATTTTATCGGAAGTCGGAAGATCCCACCGAACACCGGTTAAATCGTCGGGAGTAATAAACTCAAAACTGTCCGGCGAAATCGTACCGTAAATTAAAAAACCTTTAGCGGCACCGAATGTTCCGCTCACTTGAGCCGGATTCGCATCGTCAAATGGTTCGTTGGGATTACTTTTACCGCCGGTACCGCCTCCGGCAATAATACCGTTGGCTTCCACAGTGAACAACGCATCAAGTCCTTTTGTTTGAAAACGGGCGCCATTTAAAATACGCAATGTCCCGTTTCGAACCGTAACCTGTCCGCCCGGTTTGGTATCGGGATTTAAAAGACTGTCGGTATTTGTACCAAATTGAATAAAAGCATTCGCCTGAGTTCCGGTAAGATCAACCAACATCGAATTACCGCCATCTTCCGTCCCTCCGGCATTCGACGTAATATTATCGTTCATAAAAACACGATGCGTCCCCGTAACAAGTAATTGCGTGTTTTGTTTCAAAAATATCGCATCAGAATACGGTATAAGCGGATCAGGACCAGTTTGTGAAGTTACGGTTTGCGCGGTTACTGATGGGGTTAATGCAGTAGTAGTATAGCTCGGTGCACTGACAGCTCCTAACTCTGTTGGACTCTGCACAGACGGAGTCTTTTCAGTAACATTACTAACTACTACGTATGCAGCCTTACCCGAATCGGTAATTGCCTGTGCGCCGCTATTGGCGGCACCGGGATTATCATCGGCAACAAATGTTCCGTCAGCTTTAACAGCCCCTATTCTGTTATTGTCCTCATCCCATGCAACAATATAAAATGCCCCCGAATACTCCTTTACCAGTGTCCCGTCAGGATTAACAAACGCACCTGTTACAGGATCAATTTTATACCAATTGGTTCCGTTTGGAGCAACGGGTGTACCATCGTCAGCAAGAACAACCACATTACCATTCCGAGATTGCTGAACAGTATTATAAATTGGATCACGTTGAACTTCATACAATCCGGGAGTTACAGTGGAAGGAACATTCACTACATAATCAACTATTATTGAACTATTTTTACCGAGTAGAACATTACCATACTGATCAACATAATACCACTTCGAGAGATTACCGCCAAGATCAAAAGCCTTATAATCAACATACACTTGATTACTAATCAAATAACCGCCATCATAATAGTAATATCTGCCGTAGTTGGAATTGTACGGTAACCATCGATTGACGTAAGGATCCGTGCTATTAGGGTCATAATGATATTTGATATCAGTTGTTATTTCTGTTGTTGATGATGGTGGGTTCAGTATCTGTGCTGTACCTCTAATTTGATCAGTATTTACATTGATCTGATACCATGCGGCATCTATATCATTTATTGGATTATAATAAGTATAACTAACTGGACGACCGTTTAATGTGTATGTGTATGTCTGCTCATAGAACAATTGACGGTAATCTGCTGTATTATTGCCAGTGTCTGTAAGAAAATATTGTCCGGTTGAATCTGCTTTATAAAATTTCGGATCAGTGTACGAGGTTGTATATTCTGGATTAGACTGACTAGTGTCAAACCAACCCCATGTTGTGGAACTACTGAGGGTAGAACTAGTATAAGTATAATAACGCGGAAGATATTTAACGGGTGTACCATTATCTGCAATAAAAAAGTCGTTCGTATTCACTTGGAACCATTGCCCATCATCGGTTCCAATAGTATCGGTTGGGGACATTCGGACAATCAGGTAATCGAGAATCGTGCTTCTATCACTACTGAAAACCTGTCCGGTCGGGTTTGTAATATAGGCAGTCGGTAAACCACTGTCGGGATCAAGGAGATACAAATTCAGTTTTTTATACTCATTACCGGAGTCGGCAAAAGAATAATTGTTGCGAAAACCAATATCACCGTCTTTCGTGTCGAGAGTGAGTCTGTTTTCGGCTTGTGTCCCCGCCATATAAACCGCCCCGCCTTGATACGCGGCAAGGTTTCCACTGATTAAAGAGTTGCCTTTGAGTGTTAAATTTTGATCCGAATAAATCGCCCCGCCCTGATAACCATAATTGCCCCGCAAATCAAACCGTCCAAATTGGTTGCTCCCCGAACCAACAACCGACCTGTCAATATCCGCACCGCTCCGTAAATAAATCGCCCCGCCGGGAACGTGAAACTCTTCACCGGCAGCCGGATTCGAAGCAAACGCGTTCACACCGGAAATACTGAACGATAACCTCAGCGGTGTATAGAAATTCAGCGTGTTGCCTTCCCCAATGTCAAAGCGATTCATTAAAGTGTAATCCACACCGCCGCCGATGGTATTCGATTTACCAATCGTAAGATTATCCGCCATCACAAATAACGTATTATGCTCACGATTGATCCGTTTCGCATCAGCGTCTGTCAGGGCATATGTACCGTAAATAACATCACCAGTTATCGAATTATAACCGGTTGGCGGTTCCTCCAGTGCATCTAGTTGAATCGGATCCCAATCGTTACGCAATTTTGTAAGATTATAATTCGGAGACCACGTGTATTGATCAAAAACACCCGTACTGTCAAAAATTTCAATATTGCCCGCTTCCCAATGAACGCCGTACGCAAAAGAGTTTTTACCCGAAAATCCGGTTAATAAGGCACCGCCGTACAAATCAAGCCGGTTACCAATAAACCCTGCACCCATAAACCAGTAGTTCGGACCCGAAACATACACGTCATTCACCACCGTTCGCTGATCAGAACGGAAACCCAAATCATAAGTATAACCAAGAGTAGAAGACTGGAAATAATATCCGTCCGGAGTTGTTGTCCATACCTGATCGTAGGGCGTTTGACCGATAGCAACGGCAAACAGAGGAGATCCGCCCTGACTAAACGCGGGATAAGTCGGTTCGCCATATTTTGCGGCGATGTGATCGCTCCTTAACCAGTTATCAAAATATTTTGCAGCATCGCCTTTCGCATCGGTATTAACACCATAGTCCCACATACTATAGACTGAACTCCATAGAGAGCTTCTCTGCCTCGTACCTGCGCCATCCCAGTAATGAGTATAGACACGGGTACCTTGAGCCAACAGAATCTTGGAATCCAGAGTTGTTCCAATCCAAGCGAAGAAAACTAATAGAATTGCAATCCATGCATTTTTCACAGTGCTACCCATTTTCTTAAACATCCTGTTGTAGGGCATTTAATCCATTATCGCCGGTTATTTTTTGAGTGGTATTCCCCTATTCGTACCAATAAATAACCGCCCCAAACTGTAGCAGACACACTACAGAGTATAACCCCTATCGGCATATCCGCCCCCCATTCTTTCACCATTTTTACGACAAACCCGTTTTTTGGGCAGCAACGAATGAACTGTACACCTGTAAACTTTTAACGATTGTGACGAAAATTCCGCCTTAGCAGATGCCTATCCTCAAAATAATCTGCGATAATCTGCGTCAATCTGTGGATAAAATAAAAACAAAAGGAATCATCCACAGATTTTCGCAGATTTACACAGATTGTTGACGGCGGGGTTCGCCCCGCGTTTGTTAACGGCGGGGGTGACCCCGCGTTTGTTAACGGCGGGGTTCACCCCGCGATTGTTAACGGCGGGGTTCACCCCGCGTTTGTTAACGGCGGGGTTTACCCCGCGTTTGTTAACGGCGGGGGTTACCCCGCGTTTGTTAACGGCGGGGGTTACCCCGCGTTTGTTAACGGCGGGGTTTACCCCGCGTTTGTTAACGGCGGGGTTTACCCCGCGTTTGTTAACGATTGAACAAAAATTCCGTCCCGCTAGGGACGACATATTGGCAGCAAACGGCATAACAAAAATTATTCGCGTCCCGTAGGGACGCAATGTTGGTGACATTTATATTTGGTGTTTTTTCTACCAACATTTCGTCCCTAACGGGACGGAATCTTTCTTTTCGCAACCTGCGATTATTCGTGATTGTTACCTGCATGATTTACTCTATCATGACACCAACGCGGGGTGAACCCCGCCGTTAACGATCCCATCAACCAACGCATCCCATCTGCGATAATCTGCGTCAATCGGTGGATAAAACAAAAAACAGACCGTTTCAAAGAATCATCCACAGATTTACGCAGATTGACACAGATTGTTGACGGCGGGGTTCGCCCCGCGTTTGTTAACGGCGGGGTTTACCCCGCGTTTGCCCCCCTAACCTTATTTCCAATCTGATTTTCTTAACAAGAAAGCGGCTCTGAAGACTGCTGTCATGGAACACGCAATAATCTAATCGTTACCGCCAAACAACAAACGCTCTACTCTCCATTATCCATCCTCTACCCTTCCATTGTCCATTCTCTACTCTCCACTCTTTATGCCCCCCTATTTTTTACAATCTTTACTGATATAATACCTGCGTTTGTTTTTGCGGCATATTGGACGAGGTGAATGAAAAATTGTTTTTGGTTGGTTGATGTTGAGGGTGATTTAACGATTTATTAATTTGTTCCCATTTTGGAGTCTCTTATCTTGGGGCATCTCTCATCATTCAATTTTTTATTTTACGCCTACTTAATAGTTAACGACGGGGTTTACCCTGTGTTTTAGGGTTAAGTCGAACAACGCGGGGCAAGCCCACGCCGTTAACTTGCGGTAAATTTTGAATGATGAGAGATTCCCAGTTAATAGTTAACGACGGGGTTTACCCAGTGTTTTAGGGTTAAGTCGAACAACGCGGGGCAAGCCCACGCCGTTAACGTTCGGTAAATTCTGAATGATGAGAGATTCCCATAAATTATTTGTCCCTATCGTTCCAATTGTCCCTAAAGTCTAGTGAGTAGGGACAATTAGGACAGGGAGTTGTCAACAATTTTTTTAGGAGATTTTTTATGAAACGCCAAACGACCCGTCGTGATTTTTTGCGTGATTCTTTAAAGACCGCAGCCATAACCGGAGTTGGTTATTGGGTTCTTGCCGGTCAAACGCCCAAAGTGAGTGCTTCGCCTAATGAACGTCTTGCTTTTGCCGGTATTGGTATTGGTGGTAAAGGCGCGGGTGATATTGCCAATGCCGCCCGATTTGCCGATGTTGTTGCGGTTTGCGATGTTGATAAAGGACGGCTCGACCATGCAGCAAAAAAATATCCGAAAGCGAAAGCGTACACGGATTTCCGTAAACTCTTTGAAGAGCAGGAAAAGAGTATTGATGCGGCAACGATCAGTACCGCCGATCACACGCACGCTCCTGCCGGTCTTATGGCAATGCGGATGAAAAAGCATGTTTATGTTCAGAAACCGTTGACCCGAACGATTTATGAAGCCCGTCTTATGGGAAAAGTTGCTCAGGAGATGGGCGTGTGTACCCAAATGGGCAATCAAGGCAGTGCTTCCGATGGACTCCGTCATCATGCCGCAGAGATGAAAGCCGGTATTTACGGTGATATTACGGAGATTCATGTTTGGACGAATCGTCCGATTTGGCCTCAGGGACCGGAACTTGTTCGGACACTCAAAGGTTATGAAGAACGGCTCAAATCTGAAAATGTTCCTGATGCGGAACAAAAAGTTGTGGAAATGAAATCAAGAATTGAGCGGGATCTTAACAATGTGGAGTGGGAACTCTGGCTTGGACCGGCAAAACCACGTGAATATTATCCGGGACTTTATCATGCGTTTGCGTGGCGCGGTTGGTGGGACTTTGGTACCGGCGCACTCGGTGATATTGCATGTCATTCTTTAAATAAGTTTATGGCGGCATTGGATTTAAGTTCTCCGAAATCGGTTATTGCCAAAACTTCCGGTCATGATTTTGATGTTTATCCGAAATCGTCGCAAATTGAATTTGAATATCCCGACACGGCAACACGTAAGGGATTCAAATTTGTCTGGTATGATGGCGGTTGGTTTCCTGATCGGAAATTTCTTGAAGAAAACGGTTTCAAATATCCCGAAAAAATGCCGGAAGGCGGCGAGGTGATTATCGGCACGGAAGGCGTGCAAGGTTTGGGTCGGAATGAGAGAAAACAGGGCGTAACGCTTCCTGAAATTCGTTACGCTCCGCATTTTCCCGATGCCGAAGGTAAACCGGCGGAAAAACAGCATGACGATCCGCGTAACATGTTTGAGCTGATTACGGCGGTTAAAGAAAATAATCCTGATCTTTGTTTTTCAAACTTTCCGAAACAGGCAGGTCCGCTGACCGAAGCGATGTTGCTTGGCAATTTGGCGGTTTGGACGGCTGCGAAAGCCAATGAATGGGGTGAAAAAATTTACTGGGATGCCGCCAATATGAAAATCACCAACCTTGCCGAACTCAAAACATCCGGTGTTGCCGAGTTGATTAAACCGGTTTATCGGGAAGGTTATGTTCTTGATTAAAGTCAATTTTAGTGAATAGTTATGAGTTAATAGTTCAGCAACTCTAATAACAGGATAATGAGTATGCAATGTCAAAAATGAAAAAAACATTCCGGTTTCAGAACGAAACGATAAGCAACCGTTTTCTACCAACATGTTGTCCCTAGCGGGACGAGCATAATTCATAATTTATTATTCATAATCACAAAAAATAATAATTTTCTACCAACATGCCGTTCCTAGCGGGGCAAGCATAATTAACTATTAATTAATAACAATACATGCGGTGTCCGTTTTGCCATCAGGATAATGATAAAGTGGTCGATACCCGAACCAATGAGGACGGTTATGTTGTTCGTCGCCGCCGGACATGTTGTAGTTGCGGCAAACGTTTTACAACTTACGAGCGGGTTGAAACGACTCAGATTCGTGTGATTAAACGGAATGGTCAGCGTGTTCCGTTTGATCGAGAAAAGTTGCGTCAAGGACTGGAAAGAGCCTGCTGGAAACGGCAAATCAGCGATGCCCAAATTTCAACGCTGATTGCTCAAGTTGAGAGTGATATTGATTCAATATTTGAAACGGAGGTTGAAAGTCAATTTATTGGAGAGCGGGTGATGCAATATCTTGGCGAACTTGATCAGGTTGCTTTTGTCCGTTTTGCCAGTGTTTACCGACATTTTCAGAGCGCAGGCGATTTTGCCAAAGACTTGGGTGAAATGCTTGAAGATCCCGACGAGGTACCGTATTATCTGAAACGCCTAAAAGATTCTCCCCAATCTCGATTTTCAAGAGCAAATAAAAAAGAACGCCCATAGATAGGGGAGTGTTTTCCGTTTGTGTGTGACGGTCAACGGTAACAGTTATTCTTTCGCCAATGATCTGCGTGTGATATTGAAATTTCCTCGTGTCAGCGTAAAATTGTCAACCTGTTAATAAAAATAAGAACAATTTTGAAACTATTAACAAAAAGGAGGAAGAATCATGCCCGACAATGTTGTTCTGGTTGGTTTGCCTTGTTCCGGGAAAACAACGCTTGGCAAAGTGGTTGCCGAAAAACTTTCAATGAATTTTATCGACATTGATCAACTTGTTATCGAAACAAATCCTATGAGAGAATCTGATCGCAGTATTTTGGATGTGATACGCCGTGTTCCGACGGTGGAGCGAGAACTTGTCCGAAATCTGGAGAATGAACCCCAACCCGCTCTGGTGGCAACCGGTGCCGATACCCTTAATGAATGGGAAAATACGGAAAACTTGCGTAAGTTTGGTCTTGTTATCCATATTAAACGCGACAGAAATCTTATGTTGGAAAAAGCAAAAGATCGTTTTCCTTTTGTCTCTACTTCCGACGACGGCGAAAAAGAAGATGCAAGCGAACTGATTTTCAGTCAATATGAAAGAACTGTTTATCTGTATAAAAATGCAGCCGATGTGTCTTTCGTCAATGAAGGGACTATTGAGGAAAGCGCAGAAAGGTTGATAAACTTGATTGCCCAACATTCCGGCAAGAA
>JAIROD010000510.1 GCA_031257725.1 Planctomycetaceae bacterium
TTAGGGACGACATCTTGGTAGAAAACGGTATAACAAAATGATCCGCGTCCCGTAGGGACGCAATATTGGTGAAATTTATGCTTGGTGTTTTTCTACCAATATTTCGTCCCTAACGGGACGTGCGTTTTTAATCGACATCATTTTCTACCAAGATGTTGTCCCTACCGGGACAGAAAAAGGAACATTGACCGCGACGGAATAGTTACCAATTTTGTTAACTGTTCCCCAAACAACCAAATCGTTTTGGAATCAGGAACTCTGTCGGAAAAACGAAGACCTAAAAATGCCCGAAACAAAAGATGATCTCGAATCTGAAGATCAACCTGATCATCAGAAAGATTGTAAACCGTTTTGAGAATAAGAATTTTGAACATCAGAAGAACATCAAACGCCGGACGACCCGCAGCAGACTTTTTCTCGGAGGAACGAACCTGATTCAATAAGTCGAGAAAAACAGATCAATCCATCAACTCATCGAGACGGCAGAGAAAGTCGTTAATTTGGTTAATCTTGTCGAGTTGATATTCACAATCAAAAAATGAGGGGTGAGACGTGGGAATGAATATGAAAGGGGTAAACGAAAGGGAAAATGGAAAAAAGGATAAAACAACCCTTGTCGTAACAATAAATCTTGAAAAGAACCACGCAAGAGGGGGATTTTTAGAGATGCCCAAAAAAGATTTCTGTTGCCCTTTTCGTATAATTTTTGTGTGTTTCGCGTAGTTCGTGTTTAAAATAGACAGTTACGAATATAGCCGACGGTTTTAACCGTCGGTAACAGTTACCCCAAAACCTTGTTCCGGCGGTTAAAACCGCCGACTACATTGGAGATGCCCTTTCGGGGCAAGACGATTTTTCCAATTAAAATTCTTATACTTAATACGTTTGGGGCAACCTTTGCGGTTGCCTCCAAACAACAAACGCTCCCGCTGTTAACAAATGCGAATAATAAAACCTTGTAGTATTGGTAAGAATCCCGCTTGCTCAACTATTCACGATCAACTACTCAGACTTTTCAGGCGAAAGGAATCGCCTACCTTCGGATTATTCACATAAACAATTTTCTCAAATTTCTCAAATTCCGAAACATTCAGACCAGTTCTTTATTTCAATCCTTCGAGATCGAAAACGTATTCTTTTTGCTCTTTTGTAACGGTAATCATCTCTTTCGATTGACCCGGCAAGTATTTTTTCGGAATCAGCGGTTTGGATTGAAGAGCCATACCGTCGGGACTTAATTCTTGTTCCGCAAATTTTTGAAACGAAATAATATAATTACCGGGAACGGCTCCGTCAAAATATGCGCCCGTTTTCAAAAAGGCTTTTCCATTAACATCAGTCCGACCGCCGGAACCCCATTCATTTGTTGACGAATGTTGAGAATGAAGTTGAACGCCAACACCTTCAATTTTTTCACCGCCAAATGTTACGGAAATAATGCAAGGAGTTAAATCTGGCATTCCTTCCGGACGTTCAGGTTTACGGCATCCGAAAATGCACAATGTCAGAATCATCGTCAAGGCAATAGTAAAACTCAATATTCTCATAAATATTAAAATTAAAATATTAAAATGGTTAAAAATGAAATTTAACGGATCGTTTTTTGGGGAATTTGGCGGGCAATTATTACGTCTCTCTTGTATTTATCTGCCGGTAATAATCACCTTCACAATAGGAATCAATCCGAAATTTAAAGAGTCCCTTTGCTGATACCGGAACCAGCCTTTCCCCAGTTTCGCCAAGTGATGACATCAATGTTATTGGAAGCAAAACGAACACTGCCGTCACCAAGTGTTACAAGAACACCGCCTGCATGGAAACTTCGTGCAGAAAAGAAACCGTAAGCATTGATTGCTCCCCAATCGGGATAACGCGGATTCGGCATGGAATAGGTTGAAAATGTTGTTGCATAAGGTCGTCCGCTTAACCACATATACCCGCGCCAACCCATCCAGTTTGTTACATCTGTTGTAATCAATGACGGAATATCGGGATTGACATATCCGGTTGTCAATCCTGGTCCGCTGGTCGTCCAATTTGTTCCCGGATTTCCAGCCGATGAGTAAGCGCAACGCGCCCATGGTTGCATAGGATCAGGAGCCGAAACGGTTGCATCGACAAGTCCGTTCGATTCATCTCCGATAATAGATTCGCTGAAAATCAAAACGTTACTTGATCCATCAGTCAATTTTTCGATACCTTGCCAGACCTCCCACGAAAAAGCACCATCTGTTGGAAATAACAAATCATAATAAGTTCCTGTTGCAGAACCGGTACAAGCCATGTAATTACAGGTTCCTGTTGTTGAAGGTTCACCAGGGTCTTGTGCCGCTTCTTTATTACCGCCGCCGGTCTGAATTGTTCGCGGCATGGCTGTAACAGCAGCAATTGCTGAAGTTACATTAGGCGCAGGGTCAGAAGGACAGCGGAAGGACGAAATGGGAACACGTGCCGCTGTATGGAATGTTCGTTCCTCAAACAGTAAAGCATTGAGACGGGAATGTTGGATACCACAATTGATAGAAACCCATTCTCGTTTGGGAATTGCGTCAAATACCGCATCTTGTTCCATATACGGTAAAAGCCGTGAAATAACAGATGTCGTTTTGGCTCCGAAACAACAACTTGATTCGGGAGAACCACTGCCTGCGGCATCAACATCAGCTTTCGTACCTGTCCGTTTGGCGTTGACCGCAAATGTCGGCATGACGTTGTGTGCGGAATGGTAATTGTGAAACGCAACGCCAAGTTGTTTTTGGTTGTTGGTACATTTGGCACGTCTTGCCGCTTCACGTGCCGCCTGCACCGCCGGCAACAGAAGAGCAATTAACATTCCGATAATCGCAATCACTACCAGAAGTTCCACCAACGTAAAAGCGGTGAGAAGCAAAGAGTGGGAAGTAAGGGGAGTGGAAAATCTTTCACAATTCCCTTTTAATTCTTCTCTATAGTACCCCCCCCCCCCTATTTTAACATGGATTGACATTGGATTGTTTGCAAAATTCTTTGTTGAATCTGAATTTTTCATGGTAATGTTTCCTTTTTTGAAAGAAGTTGTACCAATACTGAAATGACCGCGAAACATCCGCCGTAATACATCACGGCTAAAAAATGCTGCGCAGATTCAATATGGTTAAATCGACATTAAACAAAATTTGTGAAATCTACTGAATAGTTACAAAAAACGCTCAATTCCGAATGACCTCTTCATTCGGAGTAATTTGTAATTTTTCCAAAGCAAGATTGTTCAGTTCCGCATTGAGTTGTTCAAATACCGGCTTGCCGACAAGGAATGTAAAAATTTCATCGGATTTCTTTTTCGGATCAATATCCGTGAACTGTTCAGGATACATCGTCTTGGCAACAAACCAAGCATTGGCAAGTACCGCATCATGATTTTCAAAATAAAAATTATTCGGCAAATTTCCGAAACAGCAATAAGTTTGTTTTCCGGTCTATCCGTTTCAAATTCCCGCGCAACCCATTCGGCGACACGGAAACCAATACATAAACCGGGACAAGAATGTCCGTGAAGTTCTTTGGTTTTAGCGATAATCTCCTGCGTCAGAATTTCTTTTTTCGGTTGTTCTTCGGAACAGCAAACATTCCACTGAAATATTGTGATTATTTTTTGACACGTTGATCATTTTCTTCTCCTTTTTCAAGTTCAAAAGAATAGACTTTTTGATCTTTTGTAACGACAACATTTAATTCGGAATGTTGGTGATCATATTTAATTGGAATGAGTGATAGGCGCGGAGCCGCCATATTTTTAGGATTTTTTGGTGCAACTTTTTTTTCAAATGAAATAGTGTACTCACCGGGAACGACTCCTTCAAAAGGTCCCGCAGTTTTCATCACAGCTTGACCATTGGAATCCGTTAAACCGCCGGCTCCCCAACGGCTTCCGTTTTTGGGACGAAACATAACTCCAACCTTTTCTATTTTTTCGTTACCGAAAGAAACTTCAATAATGCACGGAGTCAACGGCGGCATTTCTTCCGGCGGTTGAGGATGAGGACGACAACCCGTAGCAATTATTCCCGCAACACCGCAAAACAAAAGGATAAACCATTGGTGTAAAAAACTAATTCGAAACATTTTCACCTCCATCAGCACTTCCCAAAGATCGCCAAACAGACGGAGCAACCGTGTTATTGAAAAATCGTACCGAACCGTCACCACAAGTTGCATTGACTCCGCCTACATGAAAAGACCTTGCAGCGTAATAACCCAAAGTCCAACCATCTAAATCCGTATGCCATGGATTCGGTGTCAGAAATAAATTAAAACCTGTCGATGTCATTCGACCACTGATCCAGTTGGAACCGCGTAAACCAGTAAAATCAGAAACACTTTCAGCTGCAGACGCAACATCAAATGCATAACCGGAACCAGTAATACTACTACTTCCGATGTCTCCAACACCTCCGGCAGGCCTGCCCAAAAAAGCGGCTCGAATGTAAGATTGCGTTGAATCAGGTTTACTTTCTGTTTTGAAACTGCCGTCACCAACAATTGATTCGCTTAAAACAACGGTATTGCTGGAGCCGTCGATCATTGTTCCCAAAGTTGTTATGGAATCAATATAAAAAATACCATCGGTTTTAACAGCAGAATCGTATAAATTATCACGGGCAGAACCTGTAGAAAACATGTAATTGTTTGTACCGGTTGGAGTCGGAACAATATCACCCGATTCATCATAACCATTTGTTGTATTATGGGCTTGGCTAATCGAGGAAGACGCATCCGAAGGACAGCGAAACGCCGAAATGACAACACTAGCGGCATCACGAGTGTGTGTTTCAATAATTGCGGGACATTCCTCGCATGTACGATAAACCCATTCCTTCGTGGTTGAGGGACCAAAAACGGGACATTGAACGAGATCATAAGTCGCCGATTGTTCCATGAAAGGTAAAATCCGCGAATGAATGGATGTGATCTTACCTCCGGCACAACCGTGACTCCCGTCATTCCGTTCTGACCGTGCCATTAGACCCGGAAATGCGGAATTGGTGTCGTGATAATTATGTAACGCAACACCGAGTTGTTTTTGGTTGTTGGTACACTGCATCCGTCTTGCCGCCTCGCGTGCCGCTTGAACCGCCGGAAGCAGCAAAGCAATCAAAACACCGATAATCGCGATGACGACAAGAAGTTCGACCAGTGTAAACGCTTTGGTTTGTTTTTGAACACAGTACATGGTTTTTAACTTGGTAAGGGAAAGGGGGTGCCGTACTATTCGTGAGTGTTGAACTACTGAATACATAAGAGGTTGTGAAACGTATTCCATCTTGAAAACAGGATTTTTAAATTAGCTCATCGTAATACAATTGACAAATTTGTATTACTGTTGTAGGATTTTATCACACTGGTTTCCACCGTCAAGGGAGTAAGAGACGGCAACATCAAAAATTTTAATTTTTATTGATCATGATGAAAAAATTTCGGATTTTCCTATTTATTTTATTACAGATATTATTTTCCGGTTGTTTTCGGCAACATTCGACGGTAACACCGCTTGAACCGATTCGAACTCTTGAACAACTGGAATCATACCGTCAACAAGGTCTGGTTCCGAAAAAGATTGAGCGTATTTTTTGTAGCGGCGGAACACTTCGGTTAGCGGTTTATTTGGAGAGTGCGGATAAAGTTGTTGCGGTGGACACTAATGAACGTCGGGAAAAAGGACGAAACGGAATGAAAGCGTATTTGGTTGCTCATCCTGAATTTTGTAACATGCCGATTGGCGGTGAAACAAGCGGGCGTGATAATCCTGAAACTCTTTTGTCGCTCAAAAATCAACCTCAACTCATTATCAAAGCGGATACCAACGCCGGTTATGATCCGGCGGAACTGACCCGACGCACGGGAATTCCTGTGCTTTTGGTTCCGATGCGTGGTATTACGGTTGGTCGAAAAGATTTTGATGCCGGACTTCGTCTTATGGGTGCGGCACTTGGTAAAAGTGAACGTGCGGAAGCGGTTCTTGAATTTTTTGACCGTGAAATGACGGACATCAAATTGCGTACCCAAAAAGATGAAGCGTCGGGACGTTCCAAACCATTGGCGTATGTTGGCGGTGTTTCGTACAATGGTTCTCATGCGTTTCATTCCACCGAAGCCGGTTATCCGCCGTTTGTGATTGCAGAAGTCAATACACCGGTTAAAGAAAACGAAAATGAACCGACACTCGGAAAACGTCACACAATGCTTGCCAAAGAAAAAATTCTCGAATGGAATCCCGACATTTTGTTTCTCGATCTTGGTACGCTCTATCTTGGCGAGGCAAGCGGACTGATCGAACTTCAAAACGATCCTGCTTATCGTTCACTGAAAGCGGTTAAAGCCGGCAATGTCTATTCGTTACTGCCGAACACGTTTTACTTTGTGAATCACGATGCGGTGTTAATCAATGCGTGGTTTGTCGGTAAAATACTTTATCCTGAACAATTCAAAGATATTGTTCCGAAAAAGAAAGCCGATGAAATTTTTACGTTCCTTGTCGGCAAACCGGTTTTTGAACTACTTAATGCGGAATTGGATCATCTCGCTCTGGAAAAACTGGAAATGTTGAAATAATTTTAGGGTTTGGGATGTTTCAAATACGGAATAGCGGAACAGATGGAATGTTACTTTTTTGGTTAAGCCTAACAACGCGTGACAAGCCCACGCCGTTAACGTTCGGTAAAGTCAGAATGATGAGCGATTCCCAGTTAATAGTTAACGACGGGGTTTACCCCGTGTTTTGGGGTTAAGTCTAACAACGCGAGGCAAGCCCACGCCGTTAACTTTCGGTAAATTCTGAATTATTACTCATGCTACGCATTCGGCGACTCCCTATAACAACCGAACAACCCCTTTAGGGGTTCAACGTGAATAAC
>JAIROD010000550.1 GCA_031257725.1 Planctomycetaceae bacterium
CGACTTGTCCCTGTTGACGGCTGGAAATTAAAGACCAACAGCGTACAACACAATAACAAACCAACCGGCGCAACCTTTCGGCGAAAGGTTGCCTACCTTCCTCGACTGAATAGTTACAAAAAATTAAAACAAAATAGACTGCTACAAAGACAGTTGTCTTTAACCCAAAGACACGTGTCTTGAACCAAAAGACAGTTGTCTTTAACCCCAAACTAAGTAAACTGTCTATTTCAAACACGAAACACACTAAATTTCACGAAACACACTAAAAATTACATAAAAGTCCTTTTCGTGTGTTTTGTGTGTTTCGTGTTAAAAAAATTAAAACAAAATAGACAGTTACGTTCGACTTATACATTTATTTATGCCTAAAGAGATTATTATTGGTCCGCAGGACGAACAGCCGAAACCGGTTGGGCGGGAGGCAACAGAACCATTTCAAAGTGATTTATCTTTGGAAGAAGATCGTGCATTGCGTCCGCAACGAATGTCGGAGATGATTGGTCAGCGTGATGTTTTTGCCCGGCTTGAAATTTCCATTCGAGCCGCACAAAAACGCAGGGAACCTTTGGGGCATATTCTTTTTGACGGTCCGCCGGGACTTGGTAAAACAACATTTGCAACCTGTATTCCGCGCGAGCTTGGCGTGGCGATCCAAATTGGAAATGGCGCAACACTGAAATCACCTAAAGATGTTGTCCCGTATCTGACCAACGCCGAAGAAAATTCCGTACTGTTTATTGATGAAATTCACCGGATGCAAAAATCGGTGGAGGAATTTCTGTATCCGGCGATGGAAGATTTTCGTATTGATCTGACGCTTGGCGAAGGAGTTAATGCACGGACATTGAATATCCAGCTTAAACCGTTCACGCTTATCGGAGCCACCACCCGCACCGGTTTAATTTCCGCACCGTTGCGGGATCGTTTTCAAATGCGGGAACATCTTGATTTTTACACGGTGGACGAACTTGCGGTGATTATTCGCCGTAACGCCGGAAAGTTAAATGTACAAATCGAGGATGATGCCGCTTATGAGATTGCGTTTCGCAGTCGCGGAACGCCGAGATTAGCCAATAACCGGCTTCGTTGGGTTCGCGATTTCGCCGATGCCAAAGCAAACGGAATCATCACATTACGGGTTGCCGGTGAAGCGTTGGAAATGCAGGGGATTGACCGGCTGGGACTGGATCCGCAAGACCGTAGGTTTCTTGAAACGATCTTGCGTGTTTTTCGCGGCGGACCTGTTGGGATTGAATCGGTTGCCCACACGATGAATGTTGCGCCGGATACGCTGATTGATGAAGTGGAACCGTTCATGCTCCGTAGTGAACTTCTTATCCGTACCCCGCGCGGAAGACGACTCACTGAAAAAGGATTTCGCCATCTCGGAGTGAATCCCGCCGATTATGAAGATGCTTTACTCTTTTCATCAATGTAAAATATTCCACTGATATATTACAAGTCAGGTAATTTAAAGGTAGGATAACTATTTATACCGCAAACGGCATGATATTGGTTGTTTTTGTTTGATTCAACAGGTAGGCAACCTTTCGCCGTTTTTTTAACCCCAACAACACGATTAATTAATTAGTTAAGAATTATGAACATACTTATTATCGGCTCTGGAGGTCGGGAACACGCTTTGGCGTGGAAATTGGCGCAAAGTCCGCGAACCGGCAGGATTTTTGTTGCACCGGGCAACGCCGGAACCGCTACGGACGGAACCGACATTGAAAATATTCCCATTAACCCAACCAACTTTCCCGCTCTCATTAAATTTGCGAAGGAAAATAAGATTGGTCTTACGGTTGTTGGTCCTGAGGTTCCGCTTTGTGCCGGCATTGTAGATATTTTTCAATCGGAACAACTACGGATTTTCGGTCCCAATAAAGCGGCGGCTCAGATTGAGGGCAGCAAAGTTTTTTGTAAGGAAATTCTCCGAAAAGGTTCGGTGCCGACGGCATCACATCATACGTTCATGACCGGTAATGAAGCAATTCAGTTTTTTGACGACAAGGATCGTGATAATCCGATTGTGGTCAAGGCGGATGGTCTTGCGGCGGGCAAGGGTGTTTTCGTTTGTTCCAATCGGGCGGAAGCGGTTGACGCTATTACACGAATTACGAAAAAGCGGGAGTTCGGCTATGCCGGTGATCGGATTATTCTTGAGGAACGTTTGGACGGTCAGGAGGCGAGTGTTTTGGCAATTACCGACGGCGCAACGATTTTAACTCTTCAACCCGCCCAAGATCACAAAGCGGCGTATGATGGCGATACCGGTCCGAACACCGGCGGCATGGGCGCTTATTCGCCGACTCCGGTTGTCGATGATACAACGCTTCATTGGATTGAAGAACACATTTTTGTTCCCACAATTCATACGTTAAAACGTGCTGATATTTTATTTCGCGGAGTGTTGTATGCCGGACTGATGTTGACCAAACAGGGACCTAAAGTTCTTGAATACAATGCGCGTTTTGGCGATCCTGAATGTCAACCGCTTTTGATGCGGTTGCAGACGGATTTATTGGACATAATTGAGGCAACTATTGACGGAAAACTCCATCAACTGACTCCGTTGCAATGGGACAATCGGACAGCGGTGTGTGTGGTGATGGCGAGCAGGGGTTATCCGGGCGGTTATGAAAAAGGGTTTCCGATTCGCGGTTTGGCTGAAGCGGCTCAGGTGCCGAACACAAAAGTATTTCACGCCGGAACTGCAATTCATGAAGATGGAACTATTGTTAGTAACGGCGGTCGGGTTCTTAATGTTACGGGTCTTGGCGGCTCCGTTTCTGAAGCCAAACTTGCCGCTTACACCGCGGTGAAGTGTATCCGTTGGGATGGAGCGTGGTGCCGTAAAGATATTTCCGATAAAGCATTGTCCCAAACATAGACAACTCCATCGGGAATTGCTAAAAACGGTAACAGATCAGTGGAATTTTTGTAACTGTCTATTTTGTTTTAATTTTTTTAACACGAAATACACGAAATTAGACATTTTCTCTACCCCTACTCGAACATCAAAAATAGGCAAAAATGGTAACTCTTCCGTCCCGCATGGGACGACACTTTATTAACCGTATGCTTTAGCTTACGGGCGAGACGGTTACACATCATCAAGTCCCGCAGGGACGACACTTGAAAACGGTCGCTAGGTTCAAGTGT
>JAIROD010000552.1 GCA_031257725.1 Planctomycetaceae bacterium
CCCCTTTAGGGGTTCAACGTGAATAACCGCCGGTTGAAACCGGCGGTTATTCACATAAAACGCCTACGGCGTTAAATCAAACCAATGGGTAACATGAGCTGATAATACACTCTACTGAATAGATACAAAATAGACAGTTACTTTTACTATTGCAACCCTTAATTTATACTCCTCACACTTTAAAATTCATTTTTCATCAAAAAAGGGACATGAGGAACAATTGTAACTCCTGGGATTTCGGGGACAGAATTGGCTTTCTCAAGAAGTTTTCCTCCTAACCCCAAACGTCTCTCGTATCTCTTTTGTTCCTCATGCGCAATGTTACGGGAAATCAATCTTCATTTTCAAATATTTGTAACTATTCAGTAGATGGCAGTTTTTTGACTGGAATATGCCGAAATTTCGCCTGCCTTCACTCAAAAACACGGCTCTACTGAATAGTTACGTTAATTTTTCGTAAATATCAAATAAAAACGCTAAACGTTCTTGATCGTCTGCAAACGATTTGGAGCGATAACAGCGTTCGACAGATTGGTCCAATTCCCGATGCGCTTTAAGTAACTCTTTCGGCATTGTCAGCGGATCATACAATACGGCAAGTGTTTCACGAGAAAATGATTTACGCACCGCTAATACTTGTTTTGCTTTTTCCATAACGAGTTTTTTTTGTTTTTCTGTCGCATTAGGCCAGGGGAAATTGTTATACACAACAGAGCTTGAATATTGATAATCGGATTTCATTCTACCACAAACATGTTTTATCCAAACATTGTGCATATAAGAAGAAAGAATACCAAAATGATAATTATTAGCGTTGACTACGAGCAACGTACTTCCGCTTGCAATATTGGCCGGAGACATAAATCCAATAGGAATATAACGCCGTCGTTCTGAAGAGACCTTAGGAATTAATAAATATGTTGTTTTCGGTTGCCGTATTTCACCAAATAATGTTGGAGAATCAGCTAATTCTTTAGTTTGACTTCTATCGCTATTTAAACGATATTCGCGGATTTTATTTATTCTTTTTCTTACAAGTTGACTTTTGTTAATTAACCCTGGCGGAGCATCAACAAGCCAAAGACACCAACGTTCTAATCCGTTTATAAATTCATTACCGCCATAAAATCTGCGAATATAAGGTTTCAGTTCAGGACATTCTTTAAGTAAGTTCTCGCGCTGTTCCATTCCAAACGTTAAACCAAATTCATCTGAATCGCCCCTGGCTTTATCGATCATCATTGAACCGTAATTCATTATAGGAACATCTGAAATTGGAAAGCGTCTTGAACGAATTGGTATATTATTTCCTTGTACCAGATAAGGATTAATATTTTTTACCTGACGCGAATGAATACCGGTTTTATCTTCGTAAAATAAATATTTTGTTTTTGGATCAAAATGTCCAAACCCAATAATGACGCAATGAACATGGGCTTTCCCTTTTGCTTCGCTTGTCCAGATAAACGGACGATAGGCAAAATGAATATTTATTCCTTTACGAAAAATGTCGTTCCATAAAACGCCGACTTGCTCGCCTTGCGTAATAGAATTTGTTGAGAGAAAAGCAGTACGGATACGTGTTTTCTCAATGTAATAAGATGCTTTTATAAACCAATTGGCAACATAATCCAAAATTCCATAATTTTTGATTCCATTCAAAACCAAATCAGCGTCAGCTTTTTGTTTCTGTGTTTGTTCCTTTTTACCCGCATACGGCGGATTTCCCAGAATATACGAACATTTGTTTTTGGGTAAAACGTCGTTCCAATCTATTTGCAAAGCGTTTTCCAAAAGAATTGTCGGCGATTTTTCAAGCGGTAATCGGACAAAATATTTCCCGAAACGAACAGACGCTTCGATATTCATTTGATGATCCATAATCCAGAGTGCCGTTTCCGCGATGCGTACAGGAAATTCCTGAATTTCAATACCGTAAAATTGATCGACATTCACTTGCGTAAGATGCAATAAGTCAAAAGCGTCTTTACCATAAATCGCTTTCAAAACGTCCATTTCCAAAAGACGCAATTCACGATAAGCCAATACGAGAAAATTACCGCAACCGCAAGCCGGATCAAAAAACCTCAACGATGCCAGTCGTTGATGAAATTCCAGTAATTTTTTTCGTTGTTTTTGGATTTGTTGAAATTCCTCCCGCAATTCGTCTAAAAATAACGGACAAATAACTTTCATTATGTTTTCTTCAACCGTGTAATGCGCTCCGAATGTACGTTTTTCGCGCGGCTGCATGACCGATTGAAAAAGCGTGCCGAAAATTGCCGGAGAAATACGGCTCCAATCAAACCGTGTCGCTTTAAGAACCGCGTCGCGAATTGCGCGGTTACAGTCCGGCGTGCGTAGCGTTTCTTCAAAAAGCCCGCCAATATAACACACGGAAGTCAAAAGTTCGTCAAGGTTTGCCTGGCGTCTTTCTTCCGGCGTATCAAGCGTTTCAAATAATTTTCCGAGTTTTAGACCCAAATCTGAACCATCTTCCTGAGTGCTTTGTTCCAGATAAATCGTGAAAGCGTTCGGCTCAAAAATTCCGGTATCTTCAGCGAAAAGACAAAATAAAATGCGAACCAAGAATCTCTCCAAAAGATGACCGGAATAGCCGTTGTCGGCAAGTTCGTCGTGAATATTTCCCATCAATTCAGCCGCTATGAAGTTTGCAGGGTCTTCTTTTTTATATTTCTGAATCTTGTAACCCGGAATAAATGCAAAGGCGTGAATATGTTTATGCAAATCTTGAATTGGGAATTTCAAAATGGATTGTTCGTTTTCGTCCGTTTCCAAATCATACAATACTATTGTTGCAAAATCAGAAACAACAACGTATCGCGGAATTTCGTCGTCGCGGTTTTCGTCTTTGAGACACTGAATATACTCAAACGCTTGCGATGCGGCTTTGTCGAGAGATTTTCCCCGCGATTTATGTTCCGCCAGTAATTTTCCCCGCCAGAATAAATCAATAAAACAGAATTGTCTTTTGACATTACGGACTTTTTCTTCAAAAGACGCAACCGTGCGCCGCCGAACTCCGAAAACGTTGAAAAATTCATTCCAAAACGATTGGGCTTCCGCGTCTTCCTGATGTTCTGCGTACCATTCTGTTGAAAACAAAATAGCACGTTGTTTTATTTCATTCCAACTGAGCAACATAATGATTTACTCTCTCTTAATTTTTATGTTTCAGTGTTTGCGTGCTAAAAGTATTTTCCGTTTACAGTTTGAGTTGCTTAAACAAAAAATATTATTCGTATCTCCATAAATTAAGATTTTTCGTAATATATCAGTGAAATATTTTTTTTTTTAACTATTCAGTCGTTTACTCCGAATGACCACCCCTAGCCCCTCCGAAGGAGGGGAATTAAGGAATATCTCCTTCGGGGAACGATTCCCCCCTTCGGAGGGGCAGGGGGGGTAAAAAATAAACTTCAATCTCCGAAAAATTCCACTGATATATTACGGTAATTTAGAGGTGGAATAACTATTCAGTTGCCCGAAAGACATGATCCTTGCCGCCCTTATTTATCAAGTTTCCCTGAACAGCGGGGCGTAATTAATAGTTAACGACGGGGTTTACCCCGTGTTTTGGGGTTACATCGAACAACGCGGGGCAAGCCCACGCCGTTAACTTTCGGTAAATTCTGAATGATGAGAGATGTCCATGGGAATTGAGACAATAAAAACTCTCCACTTTCAACGGATGTTCCCTTTTTGGGGACTAAAATTTTATCGATGCTTGAATTTGTAGGGTTTTCAAAAAGATGTACCCAGTAAATGACTTAAATTGGGAGCTATTTTACTTCCTCTTTATTCC
>JAIROD010000559.1 GCA_031257725.1 Planctomycetaceae bacterium
TTGACATCAAAATGAAATTCAATCCATTTAATACTGTTGAGTGAAGGTGTTCCGACTTCCGACCGATGCCAGGGAGAAGAACCAAGCAACGAAACAGTGTAAGGAAACCAATTACTTCGTTTTCGTTTCGACCAAAATTCTTCATCGGGACGGTACTCAAAGTAGGAAGAACCTTTTCCAATACGAATATAAAATGAAGAAAGCATTGTTGAATTTTCCAGATGACCTTCAAAAAGGGAAAATGTTAAAGCGTCGTACCGTGTCAGGTTCCAGGCGGCATCGTCCGGCGCAGCAACCAAAATGGAACCATGTTCCGACTTGGGAATATCCACAATACGGCACGCCAATAAAACTCCTCCGGTTTGACGCGGTTCCCGCGCAATAATCACATCACGGCTTCCCTCAAACAAAACGGCGGGATAATCAGTCAAATCAACCGATTCGGTCAGAATGGACTGAACGACGTTATGGTGATTTTTTTCCCGACCGGTTCGGTCCAGCAGAATGCCAAGATTCATCAGAATGGCAACCAATATCAGAACGGCAGGAACACTGATCGAAATAAAACGATGATGGTCTATCCAACGCCAGATTTTTTGGCAGGTAGTTTCTTTTTGCGCGGTAATCGGTTCACCATCAAGCCAACGGCAAAGATCATCGGCTAATTCTGTTGCGCTTTGATAACGATTCGCCGGGTCTTTAGCCATCGCTTTGGCACAGATTGCTTCCAATCCAAGAGGAACATTGGGCTTAATCTCTGACGGACGCGGCGGTGAAGCGGCACGAACCTTGTTGAGAACTTCCTGCGTGGAACGTCCCGAAAACGCGGTTTGACCTGATAAAAGATAATAAAGAATTGTTCCAAGACTGAAAACATCGGACAAAGGACCAACCGCATTTTCTTCAGGCATCGCCTGTTCCGGCGACATAAACGCCGGTGTGCCGACAATCGCCCCCACCATCGTTAATTCCGGTCGCGGTTCCGCCGGACGATGCTGAATAACCGAAACATAGGTTTCATCGCTTCCGGATTGGGCAAACGGTTTGGCAAGTCCCCAATCCATCACCAATGTTTCGCCGTGTTCCCCCAACATGATGTTAGCCGGTTTCAGGTCACGGTGAATCACGCCTTTGTTGTGGGCAAACGCCATCGTTTTACAAATCGACACCAAACGCCGAACCAAATTCAACAATTCCTGACGTGTTGAATTACGATGATATGCCTTAATTGCTTCCTGAAGCGTATGACCCTTAATCAATTTCATGGTGTAATAAGGATTTCCGCTTTTATCCAGTCCAAGCGTGTGAATGGGAACAATGCCCGGATGTTCCAACTGAGCCGTGATTTCCGCCTCGCCGATAAAACGTCGGACAATCGATTCGTCCTCCGCAACTTCAGGATGTAATTCCTTCAATGCAATATCACGTTTCAAATATTGATCATACGCAATCAGGATTCGACCCATTCCGCCCTTCTGATGGGTTCGGAGAACACGGTGAATCCCGTAAGTCCCCGTATCATCCGCCACACTCAACGGTGCCGACGGACGATTGATCGTTTTCATCACACGTTGCGAAAGATCCAGTTCGCAACTACGTAAACTACTGCCGCGACGACCAGAAGAAGAACGGGATCCACTGCCCGCTGCGGAAGGCGGATTCGACGGAGGACTAATTTTCGTCTCCTCCGTTTCCGGTGAAACAGTCGCATTTATCTCGAAATCTTCAACTTCTTGTTTCTTTTTCGGATCAAAAATTCGGGTTGCCTGATTAATTTGTGCGGTTTCTTCGGTGGAAGTTTCCACATCAGATGTTGCATCATTTTGATACAGAATGGTTGCCTGATCGGTTGCGGTTTGAGTTAATTCGTTGCCAAATTTCGTGACGGCATTTTGCCCCAAAGAAGTTTTATCAGAAGTTTTATGCGAGTTGAAATCAATCCGAAACGGTTTTTCGTTGGGTTCATTGTAAAACGTTTCATCGGAATCCTCAGAACCGGAAGTTCCCGAAAAAATTTCGGTTTCTTCCACCGGTTGCAAATGGGCTGGTTCCATGCTTACAAACAGGGAACGTCCGCATCGCGCACAACGAACATCCGATTCGGAATTGATTTCCGAAACAATAAAATCGTTTCCACATTCACAAACCAGATGTAAAACCATAGGACTGAACCGGTGATGGAGGAACCGGATAATCACCAAAAACAAACGATGATTTTGACCGGCTTAATCATTAACTTTTCCGATTATCTCACATTGTGGGGATCATTGGTTTATGTCAAAAAACGGCAGGCAATATTTTGCCGAAACATGGTGTTGGCGATCACTGACGCGGCGGCGGGTGAAAACCTGTGGGTGAAAACTCTGTGGCAAAGCATTACCTGATGTTGAAAATCCCGCTCCCTCAAAAATTCCGAAATAATCAGTAAATTTTAATATACAAAAGACAACTTCTAAAAGAATTATACTCAAATTTAATCAATTTCAACCAATTTTAGTCGATTTCGGTCGATTTTTCCTATTCGTCGTTTTTTAACGTTTCGCGTAATAATTGTTGAAATTCTAAGGTTCGGATTTCGGATTTTTTTGTCAATTTTAATTGAATCACATCGAATAATTTATTTTTGCCACTGACAAAAGGGTCGTTGCCGATGGAACGGATGCGCCCTAAGGGAACTGAATTTTTGATCACATATAAATCAAGGTAAACAGCGTCAACCCGTTTGGTGTGAACGACAAGCCAAGGAACGGGTCGTCCGTCAATTTCTAATTTCTTTTCTAATTTTTTTGCTTCCTCCGTTCGATGTTTGGAGCGGGGCTGATAAAAAGGAACAAGCACTTTGTTTGTCCACACAATTCGGGATTGCGGAGCGATTTCTTTTAGCATACCAAATAATTCCGTCAAAAGCGAGGGTTCCCAAAGAAGTTTATCACCGCCGATAAGTCCTTTTGGGAGCGAATGCCATTTTTCGCCTAGAATTTTCCAAGGCATGAGATTATTGGGATTTTTTTCTACTTTTTTTGTATATTTTGCAAATTCTTTGATTGCCGAATCCAAAAAGTCCCAAAATTCCTTTCGATCAACCTCTTCCCAACTATGAACCCGTAACTCGATTTCCTGCCAACGACCTTGAGAACGATGAACCCGAACTCTTGGTTCATTTCCGTACAAGGGAATAGAATTCATATTATTTAAGGGTTTTAAGTCGAGTTTTGTTTTGAGCATTTCCTTGCGAAAGGTATTTTGGGCGGTTCGGAATTTCATTTTGAGCAGCCATTCATCTGAGGTGATGGCGTGAAAAAACCAACCGAGTGATTTTTTTTCGGCGTTGATTTTGACCACAGAACGGTCATTCCAATTAGTTGGAGCGAAATGACCGGTTGCTTCGATTCGCTGAACAACTTCGGCGAGGATTTTACCGTTCCAATGGATAGGTTGACCGGTTCGGCTGATACGGTTTTTGGTGTGCCAACGTACCCCGTCAGTTTCCCAAGGCATTTTGGTTGTTGCGCCGATTTCACGCGGCGAAAGATCGCCGGCTTTCATTTCATGGAGTCGCGCCGGATCAAACACTTCACGTTCCACAAACTGTCCCGCTTCAAAAACCGGACGAAGAGCCTGAGCGGTGTAAGAAAAAAATGACGTGTGGGAAACGGAATATTTTTGTGTTTGAGATTTTGTAGGAGATTGTTGCGATTGTTTTGTGTTTTGTTTGTTGGATTTTTTGTCGTTTTTTGAGGAGTTTTGTTTTTTTGAATATTTTTGAGTATTAGCGGTTAAATTGAGATTTTCTTTTTGATTTTCCGCATTTTGTATTAATTCTTCCGGTGTTCCCGCGAAAATAAGAAATCCTCCGGCGGCACCGGCTTCGGGACCGAGATCAACAATCCAGTCGGCGTTTTTGATGACATCGAGATTATGTTCGATCACAATAACGGTGTTACCGCAATCGACAAGACGATGCAACACCTCAAGTAATTTCAGTAAATCATCGAAATGCAAACCGGTTGTTGGTTCATCGAGGAGATAGAGAGTACGTCCGGTGTCGGGTCTGGCAAGTTCTGCGGCGAGTTTAACCCGTTGTGCTTCACCGCCGGAAAGAGTGGGTGCTGCCTGACCAAGTGAGAGATAATCCAGTCCGACATCGCAAAGAGTTTGCAAAACGCGGCGAATTGCGGGGATATTGCCGAAGAGTTGTAATGCTTCCGCGCAGGACATTTCGAGAACATCGGCAATCGAATAACCGTGAAACTTTACCTCCAACGTTTGACGTTCATACCGTTTTCCATTACAGGAATCGCAGAGGATCCAGACATCGGGTAGAAAGTGCATTTCGATTTTGATTTGCCCTGCGCCTTCGCATTTTTCACAACGTCCTCCGGGAACATTAAAACTGAACCGTCGCGGGGAATAACCGCGTAATTTTGAATCGGGGAGTTGGGCGAACAGTTCGCGGATGAGATCGAAAACGCCGGTATAAGTTGCCGGATTGGAGGTGGGTGTTTGCCCGATAGGTTGCTGATCAACGCGAATAACTTTATTAAGAAATTCGACACCCTCTAAGGAATCGTGTGCGCCGGGAATCGTTTGGGCGCGATGTAAAGTCCGTGAAAGCGATTTCCAAAGGATATCGTTGACAAGAGAACTTTTCCCGCTGCCGCTAACTCCGGTAACAACAGTGAACGCGCCAAGCGGAAACGGAACATCAATATTTTTGAGATTATTTTGACGTGCGCCGCGAACAACCAACCAAGAACGCTCATTGGTTGGCGTAATCATAAAAGAGTCGGAAGTTACCGTTGTTTTTGGAGAAATCACGGAAAAGCAGGAATCAAAGAGTCGCTGTCAAAAAACGGTTACGAAAAACACAAAACAAAATACCGCGCCGACGGTGTAATATAAAATCCGGTGAAAATCGGAAAACACCGGAAATTCCAACAATTTTCAGCGTCAATATTTAATAAGCGTCCCAGTATAACATTTCTGCCTGCCGTTGACAACGCTCCCAATTTCAGGACAACATTCTATTTCAGTGGGAATCTCTCATCATTCGGAATTTACCGAAAGTTAGCGGCGTTGCCGAAAGTTAACGGCGTGGGCTTGCCCCGCGTTGTTCGACTTAACCCTAAAACACGGGGTAAACCCCGTCGTTAACTATTATAATAGGTTGAAAATAAAAAATTGAATGATGTGAGATG
>JAIROD010000560.1 GCA_031257725.1 Planctomycetaceae bacterium
ACCCCTAGCCCCTCCGAAGGAGGGGAATGATTCCCCTCCTTCGGAGGGGCTAGGGGTGGTCATTCGGAGGAAACGACTGAATAGTTAAAAAAAAATATTTCACTGATATATTACAATTATTTATCATCAGTCCCAATAATCAAGAGGTAAGAAACGCTTTCGCTGAAAGCGTACTCGCCGCTCCCATTGTCTCTTCAGATATTAGGGGCGATAGGGATGTTGGGGACAACAGGGGGCGCAATAAGACGATAAATTTTGTAACAGTCTGTTTTGTATCTATTCAGTAGAGTGTATTATCAGTTCATGTTACACATTGGTTTGATTTAACGCCGTAGGCGTTTTATGTGAATAACCGCCGGTTATTCACGTTGAACTCCTAAAGGGGTTGTTCGTTGGAATAAATCAATCGCAAAATGTAAAACCTCCAATCGAGTGAATAGATACTCTATTTTAAACAAAATAGACAGTTACTAAATTTTCCTATTTATTTTTTTGGCGGCCGGATAATATGATCCCGATTCCAATTTTCAGGTTTTGACACTTTTCCGCCTTCATTTACTTTGAAGTGTTTTATGATATTGTCGAGTTCCTGTGCAGTGGTGGAAATAGAGGTAACCGCATCAGCGGCTTTGGTAACAGCAATCGTATTTTCATCCGCCGTGCTGCTCAATTGAGAAACCGCCGAATTTACTTCGTTTAGACTTCGGGTTTGTTCTTCCGCTTCCTGACTGATTTTGGCAATAATTTCATTAACCTGATTAACTTGGTCGGCAATCGAATTGAGAGATTCGGAGGTTTCACCGGCAACACGGCTTCCAATATTGACCTGATGAATGGACTCTTCGATCAGTCCGGCGGTTTCTTTTGCCGCTTTCGCACTTCGTGCCGCCAGACTCCGAACCTCTTCCGCCACCACCGCAAAACCTTTACCGTGTTGACCTGCACGCGCCGCTTCAACCGCCGCATTCAATGCAAGCAAGTTCGTTTGGAACGCAATATCATCAATAACACGAATAATTTTTTTAATTTCCTCCGAACTTTTGGTAATCCCATTCATAGAATCGACCATCCGGCTCATTTTTCCCTGACCTTCTGTTGTTCCTTTGTGGGCTTTGTCCGCAAGCGATTCGGCATTGCGGGCATTATCGGCAGTTTGACGTGTTTGCGTATTCAACCGGTCAATCGAACCGGAAACTTCTTTTAACTGCGCCGCACTCTCATTCGTATTAGCAACAAGATGTTGATTGGTTTGCGTTAAGTTATCGCCTTCCGTTGTCACCGCTCCCGCCACCGTTCTTAGGTTTTTGATTGAATCGTAAAAACTATAACGCATTTCAATCAAAGCGTTACCAAGCGTATCTTGTTCCGAATTGAGCGGAACCCAAATACGAAGATCACCTTTTGAAATAGTCAGAGCCACTTCCGTTTTTTCCTTGAGCGAAGAGCCTACTTGTTGAAAAGCCTTCGCCAGAATTTCCAGTTCATCACCCGTGTGAACATCAAGGTTCATCTCAAAACTGCCCATCGCCAGTTCTTTAGCCGCTCCCGTCATCTGACGAATCGGTCCCACAATCCGCCGAATAATCAACCAAAGAAGCAATACAAAAAGAATCAGTCCTATCAAAGCAATGGTGAGATTCATCAAAATATTGTATTTGACAATCGCGGCGTATTGCTCAATCGGTACTCCCGCAAAAAGAATACCAAGAATTTTACCGCTCTCCGCCGCAATCGGATAATAAAAAACTCGCATCTTTTGCCCTAAAACATTGGATTCACCGTAATATTCTTTTTTGTCGTCGAAAATAGTTTTAATAACAGCCGGATCGTTTAACTCTGTTCCGGTCACCGACGAACCGTCTCGGGACTTTAATGTCGTAACATATCGTGTTTTTCCGACAAAGGTGGTACTTTCAACGTCAAAGGTATTATTCAGATGTTGAACCCATGTCTCCGTGTCAAGTCGAAAACCGCTGGAAAGCACGCCCAGTAAAGTTCCATCGGAATCCAGAATCGGTGCAGCACCGCGAATTGAAAGGTGAATAGTTGGCGTACTTTCAAAAAACACACCGGCTTTTTTTTGTTCTAAAGCATATTTGATACTTTCCGTTTGCCCAAGTTCATCGCCGAATTTCTGACGGTTTGCGGTTCGGACTAACACCTTGCCCTCTGTATCAATAATCGTGAAAAAATCACATTTCTTGGATGTTTGATAATCGTCGAACAATTTGAAAATTGCCTCGCGATCTTTATTTTTTACCGCTATAATCATTGTTTCCATGTAGGAGATGGCTTTGGTTTGTTCCAACGTCAAATCACGGAGCATCGAAACCTCCTTCTTGATATCACGCCCAACCACAAAGATTTTTTCGTCCATACTTTTACGAACGAAATTGCGAAATTCAATAGTGCTTATCAAAAGCGTGACACCCACAAGCAAACCGGTCATCACAATGACCGTAACTAGAATTTTAGATTGTATTCCTTTGAAAATTTTCATACTATTTGTTGGATTGTGGAATAAATGGGGGAGTTGAAAGGAATTGGGGAGTTGAAAAGATCATGTTTTGGGCAACATGTCACCCGAAAATTAATCACCGAAAACAAACTCCCAAAAAACGAACTGTGGTAGTATAGATTATTTTGAATAAGTTGCAAGATATTAGCAAAAATTTTCCTGGCGTTCATCGGCTGGTTGTTAAATTAGGTCGATTTGGTGTAGGCAACCGTAGGTGAATGCTGTAGGCGAAAACCCTTCGGCGAAAGGTTGCCTATCTTTGCTGTAAAATTTATAAATTTTGCCATAGAATTAATTAATTAATTAATTTACAACTATTCAGTCCCGCATGGGACTATTAAGTAAAAAGTAAAAAGTAAAAAGTAAAAAGTAAAAAGTAAAATACTTTATTAACCGTATGCTTTAGGGGTTGCCGGTCAATCCTTCGCCCTGAAAGGGCAATATATGCCAGCCCGCCGCATCGCAGCGGGTTCGATTGCCCAAGAAATCAACGCCCTGTAAGGGCAATAGGGTCTTGAACTGTGATTTATTTGATTTTGTGATTGACTATGATTTTCTTAATC
>JAIROD010000562.1 GCA_031257725.1 Planctomycetaceae bacterium
TTTGAACTGTTTTTAAGTTAGCGAAAAGGTCTATTAAAGATTCCCTTTCGGAAAATCGAGAACTTTTGATTGCAGCCCGATTTTGGCAAACACCGCATAAAGTACAAAACCAACAATAAACGCGGAAAGCGGCGGGCATGGGATTTCAAAGGGCATGGTCTGACCGCAGAATTTTGTGACGACCAGAGTTGCGCCGCCGACGATGAATCCGACCAGCCACGAAAGCCAACCGGCAAGATTGAACCCTGCCCGCGGTCCTGCCCATTTGAATCCGGAAAGAATATAATCCGCCGCCATTGCCCCGCAAATCGGACCAAACGAAGCACCAATCACGGTAAACACATCACCGGCTTTGCCTGCCAGTCCGCTAATGACCAATGCAATGGCTGCCGCAACACCAACTCCGCAAGAAACCCACGGATTGATTTTCGGAAATGATGTTTTAATACAGTCCGCCGCAATTAATGTGCAAAAGCATGCCGACGGAAAGGCGGCAATAGCCAACAGGAACATACAAACTGCTCCGAGTTGTTCACCGAGAATCAGATTAAACAATCCCGGAACCTGATAAATGGAAAGAAATTCCGGTTTTCCGGCATCAATTGCCAGTTTTTGTGCGCCGGCAACAACAACCAGAGCGATAATTCCGCTGACAACAGTCGGCAGGACAATTCCGACGAGTCCGCCGAGTTGGACGGCGGTTTTATTTTTGTTTCCGCTTCCGAATCCGACTCCGGCGGCTCCGGCGGTGGCGAAAAAGCCGATAACATAAGCACATATCAAGGAGACAACACCAAGTTGACCATTACCAAAAAGCGTAACACGTTCAGTGCCTTTCGAGGCGTTTTCCATCAGTGTTTCAACACTGAAATTGCCAGCGGTTCCTATGGTTTTGACGAGCAATAGGGCAAGAATGGCGATTGGAATAATCGGCATAAATGATGCGACTTTCCCGACGTACTGGATTCCCTTGAGTCCCATGAACATGGCGATCAAAGCCCAAATTGTTCCGAGTCCCAAATGGAGCGGTGATAGTTCGCCTTGTCCGAATGGAGCAGCAAGAAGTAAACCGGAAAAGTAGGCGTTCACGCTTAACCAACCGAATTGGAGCAATCCCATCAACAGACCGGGCATGAAATAACCGCCGATAACACCGTAAGTTGATGTTCCGACAACTGCAAGCGGTAAACCGGTTTTCAGACCGAGCAGACCGGGAGCAAGGTAAAAGAGAAAATGACAAAGGAACGCTGCAAGAATAAGCGAACCAATTGCCAAACCGAGACCTTGTGAAAGTGTTCCGCCGGCAAGCGATTGTCCGCCGGTGGGAACGTCTTGCCAAAAGACAAACCAGAGCATAACTCCGGCATAAGTTGCGGCAGTGGTCATAAGCCAACCGGCGCGGTTTTCTTGTGGATTGGGTTTTGCCGAAGCGACATAATCAGGAAGTTGTGACATAATTGATTTTCAATTGAAAAAGGGTTGAAATAAAATAAAATAAAATTGAAACAACGACTTAACTTAAACCTGCCGTCAATTGGAGGAGTTTTCTCAAAAACTGTCTATTTTAATTTTTTGTCATATTTCAGAGCAGTTTTTTACATCCCAGCAGGATGTTTCCAACCTAGCCGTTGGTTTTGCGTTGTCACGATAGGGAATCCATGTTTTTATCTGAATAACGCCATACCAACGGAACAAAATAGTAAAAATGATAGTCCTGTTATTTTTCCGTGTGTACGGTGAGTACACCGCACACACGGCTACATTGGAAATGTCCTTGCAGGACTAATAAAAATTAAAATAGACGGGTACTTTTCTCAAAAACCGTGCGTAATGATCATTGTATTGTCAATCAGGTTGTAGAATATAACAAAATATATTGGTGCATTCAAGAGACTGCCGAAATTTTTTTACTTCCTCAATAGCAAAACACTGTAAGCGTTCCCCGTGAATAACCGCCGCTTTCAACTTAACAGGTAGGCAACCCTTCGGCGAAAGGTCGCCTACCTTCCTCGACTGAATAGTTACTTTTTATTTTCAACCAATTAGTTAATAATTAATAGTTAACGACGTGGTTCACCCCGTGTTTTGGGGTTAAGCCTAACAACGCGGGGCAAGCCCACGCCGTTAACTTTCGGTAAATGCTGAATTATGAGAGATTCCCAATAGTTAACGACGGGGTTTACCCCGTGTTTTAGGGTTAAGTCTAACAACGCGGGGCAAGCCCACACCGTTAACGTTCGGTAAATCCTGAATTATTAGAGATGCCCTAATAGTTGTTTTCTCAAAATGACGGGCCTTTCCATTGGAAAAAACGGGAAACACCGGAACGTTGGTTCGATTTGGAAGGCGGCAGAGGAGTTTCCATGTTTTCTTCGCCTTGAATTTGCATAATCGCTTTTTGTATTTCCGGTAACGCAACTCGTGTTACGGTTGGATCGGAAATCGAACCGTGAATTTTTAACTGGACAATCTGATCGCCCGCACCACCAAGAATCTCACTAATCACCGGAATTTGTGATCGGCGATTGCCAAGACGTGTTTTCATGCTCAAATCAACTTGTCTGTTGTCAAGACGCATCAAACCCTCGCCCTGAAGAAGAAACGCCGCTCCTTCAAAAATAATCGGATTCAACACAACCTGTTGACCCATAATCTGAAAATCAATGTCCGCCGAACTAAATACTCCGGCATTCGGATCGGTTTCACGAATACTCAACTCCCGCAATAAACGGATCATCCCCGGTGCTTCGTAAATATTGGCATTGCGTAATTGAATTTTTCCCGTCCCGCCAAGCACTTCCAACTTGTAACCATTGCCATGCAAATGGACCTCCGTACAATTTAACGTTCCGGCAATTTTTTGCGCACTCGGCTCCAACTCCCGCGCAATCTTGGCAAGATCAGCCCCAATCAACGCCGCGTTAATTCCATACGAAAATCCGTTGTTCGCCAGAATGATCAGCCCCTCGCTGTACAACATTCCATCAAAAAATCGTCCGGTAATCGGTTGGGCAGGCTGCGACGGCGTAAACCACGATAGTTGACGGAACTCCCCAAGCGATGGAATTTCCGGCGGCGGCGGAAGCGTTTTATTTGCCTGCCGTCCGAGATAAATCTGTTTTGCCGAACTCTGAACTCCTAAACTCTGAACTCCTGAATTCTGAACCCCTGAACTCTGAACTCCAAAACCGCGTCGTGATGTTCCGTCAAAGAAAAACGGACCGCGTAAATCTGTTATCTGAAACCCTCGAACCGTCACAGAATCGAGATTCAATTCTCCGGCTAATTGGAAAACTTCATCAACCGAATAACCGGCTAACCGAATTTCACCAAAAATATTTTCGACCGGAAATCCAAGTTTGATCCTATTTTGATGCAGGATCACCCCAAGATTCCAAACCGTCAGAAGCGGTGATTCCGCGCTTTGTTTTAGAAATTCGACCGAACCGTTTAAGTTAAACGGTTTCCCGATCTGTAGATTTTCAACAATTTCCCGCAAATTATTCGGTAACGCTTCTTGAAGTTCACGATTGGGCGGCAATTGATTAATGGTGAGGGGAGCAAGCCGGAGCGCCCATTGACCCGTGTGAGAAAACCGACAATCAAGTCCGGTACGGAGTTGAGTTTCCAGATTGTTGCCTGTGAGAAGTTTTGAATGAACATAACCGTCCTCATAAATAATCTCGCCCTGAACATTGTCAAACCGATACGGAAATCGTGTCGGACACATCGAAAGCCCCGCTCGCGGTAACGCTCTAAATTGAAGATTCAAACGGTTATCTTGCGAAAAATAACGGATTTGAGCATTCAAATCAACCTTGCCCTTAATTCGTAAACCGGTCAGAAGTTCACGCTGATCGGCGTTGAGCAATGCGCCGGAAAGTTGATCGTCCACCGATAACTCTTCCGCCTCAAGAACAATCAGAAGTTCCGCCGCTTTCTGTTCCGTTGCTTTCTGTTCCGTCGTTTTCATCGCAGAACCGGAAACTGAATTTTGTAATAAAACCGGTTTCAAATGACCGCGGCATTGAACAACCGCAGAACCGTTTGTTCCAATAATATTCTGAAAAGACCAGACATTATTATTCATTAAGAGTTGACCGTAAATCTTGCTCAGCGGATAAGGAAACCGATCATACCTCACCGAAACATCATTCAGCCCGATTTCAAACAACTTTTCAAGCGGAGCATCGCCCGATGGTAATGAAATTAAAAGTTCCGTATCAATTTTGCCTGTCGGATGCAACGTGTGAACAACTTCGCGGTGTTCTTCCGGCAACGCGTTCAACAGTTTTGCGTCAATCGGAACTCCCACTCCGGTTATCCGAACCTGTCCGTAAGGATCAACAAAAACGTTGTGATATTCACCGGAAATCCGAACTTCAACCGGTTCTCCCTGTTTTGTAAACAATTGAAATATTACTTTGGAGGTTGCGTCCGCCTGAAATGTTCCGGTAAGACGTTCCACTTTATAAGGAAGCGGAAGGTAGGAAAAATTCAAATCGGAAAGATTCAAGGTTAATGATTCCGGTGTCCAATGTCCGTTACGAAAGACAAGATCAGCGTCAAGATCGGTTGTTCCGGCGTAGTCGAAACGAGCAAGCAATTGTTCGGTCTGAGCCTTGAAAAACGGCGAAAACACCTTCATCAACTCACTGTCAAAGGTTAATCCGCGCAGATGTGCGGAAAGAACGGCTGAACGACATTCCAGGAAACCTTCCTGAGAATACGACCACACCAACCGTGCCGCTTCCGCAATTCCGGTCAGTTTTTCAACAACAATACTATCGTCCGTCATTTTGAACCGAGTATTGAGTTCTGAAAGAGTCCGGTTAATTTCGTAAAATTCCATACGTCCCTGCGACAAAATACCGTCCAACGCAAAACGGAATCCCAACGAAGCGGATGAATCGGAAACGGCTGAAACTCCAATATCAAATCGACCCTGAAACGATTCCAAAGACTGTTGAAAATCGGCATTGCCGGCAATGGGCTGTTTCAAGGGCAAATAATCAAGAAATTCCGATGTCCAATCGAATTGCCGACAACTTGCCGATATTTCCCATTGTTTGTCTGAAGGATCGAAATGTCCGGAAAAGACTAATTGGCGAAACATTTCCCCGTTGGCGTTTCCATTGCATTTCCAGGCGGTAGGCGGCGGTGTTTTTTGTTCGATATCGGAAAGCAGTATCGGACGGTTTTCACTTTCCGGCGGTGTTACGGCGGCGGTAATTCCCGTAATTTTAAGCGGAGTTGCGGAGGAATGCGTGGTATCGTCATAAATCAGAGTTCCGTTGATAATTTCCGCCGGAATCGGTTTGACCGAAGATTCGTCACGCGATTGAAACCGTTTTAGTTCTTCGAAGAACCCTTCGTTTGTTCGGGTAATCCGAATAATCGGTTCACGCAAAATAATTTTTTTGACCTGAACTTCTTTTTTATAAAGAGCCCGAATGGTTACCGGACATTCGAGAAAAAATTCCTTAACAATCAACAAGGGACGTTGTTTTTGTCCCAATGCCGGAGGAACGGAACATTCCAGATCATGAATAGTGATTCCTTTTTCTTCATCAAGCCGGACATGACCGATATTGATATCGAGATTGGGAAAACGTTTTTCGAGTTCATTCAGGACGTAACTGCGAATCTGGGAGTTGATATGATACAAGGCAATAACTCCCCCAACCGCTGTCAATACAACAAGCAACAGCGTTCCCCAACAAAAACATAACCATAGTGTTCGCAATACGTTTCTGATAATTTGATTACATCCTGTAATGTATTACATCCTATAATGTAATGTTGCCCGATAAGCGGTCTATTGATAAATTGTGTAGAACACCGCGAGACGTAATAATACGAAATAACAACCAATCAGTCAAGAAAAGATTTTCCGAACAAGGGACCAAACCTTATTTTCAACCTGATTTTCTAACAAAACGATTAGACAAAAAACCTTAGCAGCAACAAGGCAACATAACAAATAACCGTAACTGTCTATTTTAGTTCCGCAATTAAAAATAATGAAATGATTATTTTTTACATAAATTCAGTAATGTTCCTCCGCCTTGAAAGGGCAATATAGGCTAGCCCGCCGCATCGCGGCGGGTTCAATTCCCCAAG
>JAIROD010000567.1 GCA_031257725.1 Planctomycetaceae bacterium
ACCCCTAGCCCCTCCGAAGGAGGGGAATGATTCCCCTCCTTCGGAGGGGCTAGGGGTGGTCATTCGGAGGAAACGACTGAATAGTTAAAAAAAAATATTTCACTGATATATTACAATTAAAATTTGTTCGTGAACGGTTGCAAAAATTGGTTATGTTATTATTTTTCGTTGCGTAACACATTTGCAGCGGCAACCATATTTTTCAAGGACTCTAATGTTTCCGTCCATTCACGGGTTTTCAGTCCGCAATCAGGATTGACCCAGAGGCGTTCTTTGGGAATATATTGCAACGCTTTTTTGAGCAACCCGATGATTTCCTCTGTTGACGGAATACGCGGACTGTGAATATCGTAAACGCCGGGACCAATTTCATTCGGATATTCAAATTCCTGAAACGCTTCCAGAAGTTGCATTCCGCTACGACTCGACTCAATACTCACCACATCACTGTCCATCCGCGCAATCCAATGAATTATCGTGTTAAATTCGCTGTAACACATGTGCGTATGAATTTGAGTATGGTTATTGGCTCCCGACGACGCAAGACGGAATGCATCGGTTGCCCATGTTAAATAATTGTCGGCATCGCGTTTTCGCAACGGCAATCCCTCACGTAACGCCGCCTCGTCAATTTGAATCACCCTAATGCCCGCATTCTCAAGATCGGCAACCTCATCCCGAATGGCCAACGCAATTTGACGGCAAACTTCCATACGCGGAAGATCGTCACGCACAAAACTCCAACAAAGAATTGTTACAGGTCCCGTCAACATCCCTTTCATCAGTTTTGACGTTTGTGATCGGGCAAATTTAATCCATGAAACGGTCATAGGGTGTTTTCGGGAAACATCGCCGAAAATGATCGGCGGTTTGACATATCTGTTACCGTAACTTTGAACCCAGCCGTTTTCCGAAAAACAGAACCCGTTTAATTGTTCGCCAAAATATTCGACCATATCGTTACGCTCCGGTTCGCCGTGAACAAGAACGTCCAACCCCAGTTCTTCCTGTTTTCGCACAATCTCAACGATTTCGTTTTGTAAAAACGATTCGTATTGCGTTTCGGTCATTTCGTGATTACGGAATTTTCGGCGCGTTTCACGAATTGCGCTGGTTTGCGGAAAAGAACCAATGGTTGTTGTCGGAAAAAGCGGCAGGTTTAAGGATTGTTGCGATTTTTTTCGTTCCGCATAATTTCCGTTTCGGTGAAACATTGCCGGCTGAATGGATGTGCAACGTTTTTGAACCTCTTCATCAACAACACGCGGACTCGTTTTTCGTTGCCGAATGATCTGCGCATTTTCTTCCAGAATTTTTTCTGAAACTTTTCCGTCCAATAAATCAGACAACAACGTAATTTCATTGCATTTTTGTACTGAAAACGCCATCCAATTTTTCAGTTCACTGTCGATTTTGGTTTCGTTATTGAGATCGACGGGGCAATGGATCAGTGAACAGCTTGACGCGGTAACAATACGTTCACGACCAATTTCCGCTTGAATTTTCCAGAGTTTTCCGAGCGCAGACGACAAATCGGTACGCCAAATATTCCGGCCGTCAACAATACCTGCGGAAAGAATCATTTCGGGCGGAAGTCTTTTGGCAACAGAATCGAGTTGACTGTTTCCGCGCACAAGATCAATGTGCAAGCCGCCGCAACCGGATGTCAACGCAAGATCAAGGTTATCGTCAAGCGTACCGAAATAGGTTGCCAAAAGGATTTTTGAATTTTTCAGATTGCCGTTTAATTTTTGATATGTTTTTTGAAAAGCGTTTTTGGCTTCGGCGGACAAGTCGGTGCAAAGAATCGGTTCGTCAAGTTGAATCCAGTTTGCGGATTCGCTCAATTCAAGGAGAACGGATTGATAGATTTCCGTAACTTTATCAAGCAGTTTCCAACGGTCAATAGGATCAACAATATTGTCAACATTTTTTGACAAGGCGAGATAGGTGATGGGACCGACAAGAACGGGTTTGGGTGTAAAACCGAGTTCTGCGGCGGTTCGGGTATCGCGGATGACGCTGCAAGGTTGACGCAACAACGAGAGTTGGGACGAAAATTCCGGGACAATGTAATGATAATTGGTATCGAACCATTTCATCATTTGCATCGCCGGAATATTTTGTTGAACATCCCCTCTTGCCATACGAAAAGCAAGATCAATTTCCGAACAATTTTTTGGCGTGTTGCCATTCACCGTAAAACGCGGCGGAATTGCTCCAAGCATTATTGTTGTATCGAGAATGTGGTCGTAGAGTGAAAAATCTCCGGCGGCAACATGCGAAAGACCGGCGTTTTTCTGGATTTGCCAGTTTTTCCGTTTCAAATTTTCAGCGGCGGCGAGTAATTCGTCGAGGCTGATGAGATTTTTCCAATAGGATTCCGTAACTTTTTTGAGTTCACGGTTTGCTCCGATTCGCGGAAAACCGAGACAATGTGTTTTGAGGTTAAGATTATTGACGGTCATTTTGAATTACATACCTTTCTGGAAACAAAAACGCGGTTTCCAAATACGGGTGAATGGGAAGTTGAAAGAGTAAGATAAAACAAGTCAATAAAGAAGTGTGCGGTAACATCGGGGCAAACCGATATTATTGACGCAAGGTTTCTTTATCGCGAGATTGCCTTACTGTGTTAAAAAGCGAGTCGTCTCCTGGCTTCCGGCGTTAGTTTAAGAATTAAAGCCTTCCCCAACATGGTTTGGTCAAGTGACTTTAAAACAAAGAGCTAAAACAATGTGTGATCGTTAAATGCCGGTTACAGTGGCGCGTCCGCAACGGTTTTTCACCGTTTTCCGTTACTCGCTCAATCAATTATTCACATCATTATAAAAAGGCATGAATAAAATGTCAAGGAACCACACCCCAAAAAATCGCGGGAAGAATCGTTTTCGTGTAAGTCCGGAATTATGCCAATGTTAGTAACGGTCGGTTTTATCTTTTAATGCGGAATAATGGAATGACGGAGCAGACGGAATAGACGGAATAGACGGAATTTCACTCTTTCACTTTTTACTCCATCCACTTTTATCCATTGCCGCTTATTCCTTTTCTCCCTTTTTTCTCTTGTCCCGGGCATCTCTCATCATTCAACTTTTTATTTTCTGCCTATTAATTAATAGTTAACGACGGGGTTTACCCCGTGTTTTAGGGTTAAGTCGAACAACGCGGGGCAAGCCCACGCCGTTAACGTTCGGTAAATTCTGAATGAGGAGAGATTACCAGTTAATAGTTAACGAC
>JAIROD010000568.1 GCA_031257725.1 Planctomycetaceae bacterium
CGGAGATTGAAGTTTATTTTTTACCACCCCTGCCCCCTCCGAAGGAGGGGAATCATTCCCCTCCTTCGGAGGGGCTAGGGGTGGTCATTCGGAGGAAACGACTGAATAGTTAAAAAAAAATATTTCACTGATATATTACAATAATTCAGAATTTACTGAAAGTTAACGGCGTGGACTTGCCCCGCGTTGTTGGACTTAGCCCAAAAATACGGTGTTCACCTACGGTTGCCCTCAAACAACAAACGCTCCCCTCTACTTACCATTCATCACTCACCACTTTCCACTAATTCTGTTGCTTGCAATCGCATTCTGTTTCGGATAAAATACGGATTCTTTGTAAAAGTCCGTTTACTATTATGCGTGGTATGAGTTAACACTATGGACATTATTAAATTCTCGATTAACAATCCTGTTAAGGTTGCAGTTGGTGTTTTACTGACCATTCTTTTTGGGATTTTGGCATTGGTTGCTGTTCCTGTACAAATGACACCGGATGTGGAACGACCCGTTGTTACCATCCGTACCACCTGGCAAGGTCGAAGTCCCGAAGAAGTTGAAAAGTCCATTCTCATGGAACAAGAGAAAAAACTTAAAACTCTGCAAGGTCTGTACCAAATGACTTCAACCGCCCAATTGGGTGAAGGGCGAATTGAACTCGAATTTACCGTCGGCTATGATATGAGCCGCGCCGTGCAGGAAACCTCAAACCGCCTTAACGAAGTTCCACGTTATCCCGATGATGTGGAACGTCCGGTCATTCGCGCCGCCAGCGCAAATACCGATGAAGCGATCGCTTTCGGGTTGTTCACTTCACAGAATAATCCCGAATTCGAAATGGCAGAGTTTTATGATTACGCCGACCGTTTCGTTAAACCAGCCTTTGAACGAATTAAAGGATTGGCTCAAGTCGATGTTTACGGCGGACGTGAACACGAAGTTCAGGTTCGGTTTGATCCGGTTGTGTTGGCGCAAGCCGGTATTTCAGTTGATGAACTTCGTACCGCCATTATGAATGATAACCTCAATGAATCCGCCGGTGATTTGTCCAACGGACGGCAAGATATTCGGTTTCGAGTTCTCGGACGGTATGACTCGTTAGAACCAATTCGTAATGTTATCGTTAAATACGTCGATGGCGCGCCAATCTATCTCAAAGATATTGCAACTCCTTGTCTGGCGTTGAAAAAGAATACGTATTTTAATCAAAGTATGGGACGTACCTCCATGTCCATGTATTTTCGACGTGATACCGGCGCAAATGTCCTAAGTATCATGCAGGAAGTAAACCGTATCGGTAAGGAAATCTCAAAACCGGGAGGAATACTTTCTCTTTATAAAAATGATCGGTACAAAATCAAATTTGAATTATTGTACGATGACTCCCTTTACATCAATAACGCGGTTGCCTTAGTCCGGCAAAATATGTATGAAGGCGGTTTTTTGGCAATTATTGTCCTTCTCCTTTTTTTGCGGAGTTTTCGCCCAACACTGATTATTTCAATTGCCATTCCGATTTCGATTGTCGGAACTTTTGTCGTTCTTTACGCCACCGGCCGTAATATCAATGTGATTTCATTAGCCGGATTAGCGTTTGCGATTGGAATGGTGGTGGACTGTGCGATTGTGGTTCTGGAAAATATTGACCGGCATCTTCATTTGGGTAAAACGGTTCCTGTTGCCGCTTACGAAGGAACAAAAGAAGTGTGGGGTGCTGTTTTAGCCCAAACTCTGACCACAGTGGCGGTTTTCTGTCCCGTTTTGACCATTCAGGAAGAATCGGGACAACTGTTTTATGATATTGCCATTGCTATTTCCGCGTCGGTGTTGATTTCATTACTGATTGCAATTACCGTTATTCCGGTTTGCGCGGTAAACTGGCTTCATGAAAAACCGAAACAACGACATTATTACGGTTATACAATTATCTATTCCCTTATCCATTCCCTGTTCGGGTTGGCACCGATTTGCAAAAAACTTGCGGAAGGGTTTGCTCATCTGGTGTATCTTCTGACATTCCGAAGTTTTTCCGGTATTGGGTTAAGAGTCATGATTATTGTGTGCATTTCCGGTGCCGCAACACTTCTTAGTTTCAATCTGATGCCGCCCGCAAGTTACCTTCCAACCGGTAACAAAAACGTTTTGAACGGTAATATGCTGCTTCCGCCGGCGTATTCGATTCAACAAAATGTTCTGGTTGGGCGGCGTGCCGAAGAATTTCTGAGACCGTATTGGGAAGCCCAAACGGTTGAGGAAGCCTCCGCAATTCAGAAAATCGTCGATACCCGAACAAAAAAAGTTATTCCAAAAATTCCACCGATTAAAAGTTTCTATATTGTGGTACGCAATCAGGGTGTTTTTATGAATGTAACAAGCAAAGACGACGATTTAGTCAAACCGCTTGAAGTTCTTCTGAATACCATGATGAATACGATTCCCGGTTGTTCCGGCAATGCCCAACAACAAGGAATTTTCGGAAGACGCGGCGGCGGTTCCAATTCCGTACAAATTGAAGTGATTGGTTCCGATATGCAACGGCTCCGTGATTCAACCAATTATCTGGAACAACGGTTAGTCGGAGTTTTTTCACGTGCCGGTGTTCGCAGTGAGCCTGCCAATTATGATTTGAACGGTCCTGAATGGGAAATTATTGTCGATCAGGTTCGGGCAAAAGAATTGGGATTAAGTGTTTTGTCGTTGGCTTACACATCGCGGGCAATGATTGATGGAATTTACGTTGGCGATTTCGATTACGAAGGCGACAACATTGACTTAACATTGATTCGTGATCCTGATATTCCAATGACGCCGGATGAATTTGAAACGCTTCCTGTTTCAATTCAGGATAAAGATGGAAAACGGCAATTGATGCCGGTGGGTCAATTAGTTAGTTTTGTCAAGGCGGATGCGTCGCAACAGATTCGTCGTGTGGAACAGGAACGGGCTATCCGGCTTACGGTGAGTCCGCCTCCTGAAGTGGCGTTGGAAACTGCTCAGACTCGGATTTTACAAATTGTCGAAGATTCACACCGTGAAGGCGGCATGACGCCGGATACGTTTGTCAAATTATCCGGCAATGCCGACAAACTTTCACAAACACGGCGGGCAATGTTAGGAAGATGGACGGGATTTAATATTGAATCGGTCATTAATTTAATTTCGTCACGTTTTTTTCTTTCGCTTTTGATTACTTATCTTTTAATGGCGGGATTATTTGAGAGTTTTCTGTATCCGTTTGTGATTATGTTTAGTGTTCCCTTTGCGATGGTTGGCGGTTTTATTGGGTTGGCGATTACCAATCACTATGATCCGACCCAACAGATGGATACTTTGACAATGCTTGGATTTATTTTATTAATTGGAGTTGTTGTCAACAATGCGATTTTGTTAGTTCACCAGACGTTGAATTTTATGAAAGGGCATGGAGAATCGGAAACGGATATTATTGAAAAGATGAATTATCGTGAAGCGATTCGGGAAGCGGTTCGAACGCGAATCAGACCAATTTTCATGACAACTTCAGCAGCGGTAATTGGAATGACGCCGCTTGTGGTGAAATCCGGTGCGGGCAGTGAATTATATCGTGGTATTGGTTCGGTGGTGATTGGCGGTTTGGTTTGCGCAACACTTTTCTCCCTGTTTGTTGTTCCGCTCATGCTCAGTCTGGTCATGGATATCCGTTACGGTATTGCCCGATTGTTCAAAAATAATCAGTAACTATTCAGCGGTGGTTGTTGGCGTATCGGACAACCCCTAAAGGGGGGGGTAATGAATAATTGTTGTGTCTGTTCCGCCGGTTTGATATCTACTAACTGGCGGCGATATTCATCGGAAACGTCTATAAAGGGGTTGCCCGATACACCAACAACTACGACTGAATAGTTACATTTTTTATTCACCGGATCGCAAAACGTCGCCATCATTTGCCTGATGAATGTTGCCCAAAACATCAACCGTTACTTTACGCAGTTGATTCAATTCGGTAATACTACGAAAACGGTATTTTTCAAAATCACTTTGTGTTTGTCTTGGTTTCTTTCCCTTTCGCAATGAATCTTGTCCGGTGTCAGAATGCAAGCATAACGACACATCGCCCTCTGAAATACTACAGACCCGTAATAACACTGTCGGTTCATTCGGCGGAGTTGCCTGAACGTATTCGCCTTTTGCAAGCGAAAATTTCAAACGCGTTGGCGTCCCGTTGCCATAATGATCTGAGCGAGCAATGACCGGTTGTTTGGCTCTTACCCGTTGTATTGACTCAAATAAATTAACACATTTCCAATCTAGTTTTTCGATGTCATGTCAATCCTTATATGGTAATGAATATACGACTGAATGGTTACAATAATACGTTGTCAATCGTTTGCGGGGTGAATGTTGCCCAAAAGATCAACCGTTACTTTACGCAGATTGAATTGTTTCAGTTTTTTGATACCGATACGATATTTTTTAAAATCACTTTGTGTTTGTCCTGATTTCTTTTCCTTTCGCAGTGCCTCTTGTCTGGCGTCAGAATGCAAACACAACGACATATCGCCCTCTGATATCTTACAGACTCGCAATAACACCGTCGGTTCATTCGGCGGAGTTGCCTGAACGTATTCACCTTTTGCAAGCGAAAATTTTAAACGCGTTGGCGTCCCATCTCCATAATGATCTGAACGAGCAATTACTGATTGTTTGGCTCTTGCCCGTTGTGTTGACTCAAATAAATTAACACATTTCCAATCTAGTTTTTTTACATTACCGTCCATGTCAAGTACCTCGAAAATCTCAATATGATGATTAGTTTCCGAAGCAACATGTCGTTCTTTTTCAGTATTTGGAGCTAGCGTCATGATCTCAAGATTTTTACGGATTCTGGCTTTGCGGATTGGAATAATGCGTCCCGATTTTGTTTTAATGTACGGTAATTCCTTCTCCGTGAATTTTTTTGGATTGCCGCCAAGTCGTTCCAACTTTTCTTGTACAAGCCGTCTAATCGTCGGATCAACAATATTTTCAATGTCATTTTTTTCACCCTTCTTATCATTATCCTTCTTATCATTATCCTTCGACATATTTTGTAACGGTTTACGAGTGTGCCGATACTCAACAGGTTTACCATGTTTATCTCTTGCAATTTTCGGCGCGCTGTAATTCGTATCTTCGTGTAAACTACCGCTTATCTTGCGGTTGATACGGCGTGAAACATTAATGTTTTTCACTGCTTTTTCAACTTGTTCAAAAAGATTTTTAATAGGCGATAATATATTTCCATCCGGCATACTCCAACCTTTTCCTTTTTCGTATCGTTCGGAAGCCTTTACTGCTTCACTGTTGATTTCTTTTACTAATGTGGGCGAACAGAGAGCAATAGCAACAGCGTCAATCGCATGATGCCGATGGTCGTTACGATTCTTTTTATTTTTCTCGTCTTCATTGATTGTTTTGTACAATTTCCACTGCCTACAAAGATATGCCGTCATACCGCCGGTAGAAACATAGATGCGTTGTCTTCCGTTAACATCACTTTGTCCTCCGTAGAGTAAACCAAGATAATCTCCCGCCGCTTTTGAAACATACCGCGTATCATTCAACATCCGACTCGTAAAATCTTCTGGAATCGTTTCCATTTGAAAAAGTTTCAACTTAGGATGAAAAGATTTTTTTGATTTTGATTTATTTGATTTATTTTTTGAATCGCTGATTTCATTCTGCTCATCGGCGTCGTTTTTTTTCTTTGTCGATGATACGGTAAAATTTTTAACCCGATCTAAAATTTCCGAATAATTCGGTAATTCACAAGGTAAATGATTTTTTTTGACATTACGGTTGTATTCTGGATCACAGAGCGTTTTATTGGCAAAAGAATCATCTAATGATCGACTAAATGGAATAATATGCTCAATATCAAATAATTTCAGCCCATTTATATTACGTGGAATTATCTTCTTACCCGTGTAGGGACATTCCCAGTTACATTCTTCCGCAAATCGCCATTTCAAAATATTATATTCATTGTTTGCGGCGGCTTTACCATGTATTTTCTCAATCTGCTCCTCAATTCTTTTTCGTTGCGCTTTATTAGCGTCAGCTTGAGCTTTATATCTTTCACGAGCTTTTCGGCATTTTTTCATATCTCTTGCCAGTTCAATATGAATGTTGGCCGGTAAACCGTATTCCCGTATAACCGCATTGACAACTTTTCGTAACTCCGTCATTGCCCGTAAAACAAGTGGATTTCGTACGGAATATGATTTGTGAGATTTTTTTTTGTTTTTTCCCTTTTCTTTTTGGGGGATGTTTTTGTCGCTACACGTCCGTAAACGACGCGGTTTTTGTAAGAGATGCGGCTGTTTCAATCCCGGTGCTGCAAGAAGAACAGGAGGAAGTTTTTCGTAAACCTTACTTTTCGTTTCGTCTCCGTATTTTTCTTTACACGCCTTTGCATAACTCAAATGTTGTTCCTTCATAAGCGGTAAAATTTTCTCTATTGCTTTCAACGAAAGACTGAGCAGTGGACTGGAAAAACTGGACAGTTGAATAAGGTTGAAAATAAGGTTTTGTTAAAACGACGATTGCAAACTTCACTGATTAGTATGACAAGGTGTGGTGTTCGATAGTATCTATTCCGTCACCGCCAAAAAATTGAAATTGGGCAAAATTTCAACAGGCTTTACTCAAAGCTAGAAAAGGATGACGACGTAACTGTCTATTTTATAATAAATCGGTTTTATAATCGTTCATGTACAAATTGCATTGGGTTTGAATGATTCCATCGCCTAATCCCGCAGGGATGACACTTTATTAACCGTATGCTTTAGCTTACGGCAACAACCAACCACACCTTAAGTCCCGCAGGGACGACACTTTTAAAATGTTGTCCGAACGGTGATTGATGTGATTATTGTGATTTTAAAAATCTTCGTTCAGACAATTAAAAATTTCCAAACGGTAATCGAACACTTATCCAATAAAAGTATCGTCCCTGCGGGACTTTGTGTTGTGTTTGCCCTATCCGTATGCTAAAGCATACGGTTAATAAAGTGTCGTCCTTGCAGGACTAATAAAAATTAAAATAGACAGTTAC
>JAIROD010000571.1 GCA_031257725.1 Planctomycetaceae bacterium
GTTTGCAGATGGAAATTAAAAACCAACCGCGTACAACTCAAATAATAAACCAACCGGCGCAACCTTTCGGCGAAAGGTTGCCTACCATGTAATTTCCATTCGTAAACAAATTTACGAAAATTAAAATAGACAGTTACGTTGCCTACCTCTTGATTAATGGACGCTTAATTTAATACGTGTGGGGGCAACCCTGCTTGAGATCACTCGCCATCAAACAACAAACGCTTCCGAATATTAAGGACAATAAAGACTAATGGGCAGTCAATGTTCTTGTTTTCTGTTTTTGGAAATGTATAATAGAGTCGCCAATTCCGAATAGGAAACAAAATCTTGGGAACCGTGATTCCCTTTAATTATTGATTATTAATTATTAATTATAAGGATATTTTTTATGACAGAACCTTATCTTTCCGAACCGCAACAAATTGCGTTATTTCATGCGGTTGGTCGGCGTATTGCGTCTATTGTTACCAATACGCGTGGAGTTCGAATTGCCGAGCAGGTTCCTGATATTGCGTCCATTCCACTACTTGGCGCGTTTGTCAGTCTGAAACGGGAAGGTGAGTTGCGGAGTTGTATGGGTACTCTCTCCGATCAAATTCCACTCGGCGAAGCCGTCGAACAGGCAACCATTCACGCCGCCAAAGATGATCCCCGCTTTCCACCCCTCACCGCCGCCGAACTCTTTGAACTTGATATGGAAATCTGGTTATTGTGGGGGATGAAACGGGTTGCCGCACGCGGAGCCGAACGACTTCATGTTGTGGAAATCGGACGGCATGGAGTTCAGATTTCGCGCGGCGGGAATCGCGGGTTGTTGCTGCCGGGCGTGGCTCTCGAATACGGAATGAACCCCCAATCCTTTTGGGAAGCCGTTTGCCGTAAAGCAGGACTGCCAACCGACGCATGGCTCGATGACCGCTCATTACTTCATACCTTTGAAGGACGAGCAATCCGCGGTCCGCTCTCCGCAACGGAAAATATCGATAAAAAAACCGCCGACGAAATGATCTTTGCTGCAAAATTTAATCGACTCGGTCCGCGTGTTGCCGGTCCGACATTGCTTGAAGCGGAGGAAATTCGTAATGTTTGTATGGCAACCTTTCGAGGAATGGTCAGCGGAGTCTCTCCGGCAAGTTATTTTCCCGGTCTCTTCGACGGCAATGTTTCGGGAATTGCCATAATGTTCTGTTTGCCGGAACGTCCGCCATTGGTATGTTCCAAAATTTCCGTTCGTCCCGATGTTCAGTTTCAGTCGTCCCTGATCGAATTACTTCGCGTGCTGGGTCGTCAGGTTGAACGGTTTGGCGCAACTGTTCACGAAATTCAGAATGCAGTCATTGACGTTATGATTCTCTGGGATCCGACCATTCACGGCAATCTCAATCGTCATGATCTTAGTCAGGTTGATTCGGCTTACCGGAGTGTTATGTTGTCCAGTCCTCAAGGTTGGCTGGTACAGTTTGACTCCAATCGGGATCCTGAAGAGATTTTACAAAAGTCCGCTGATTTTTTGGAAATTGACGATCCGGACTTGGGTGAAATCATTTCGTTTGAAACGGTTTCGACAACATCAAAAGTTTTTTTAACATCCGTATCGAAACCCAATTTGGGCGATGCCAATCGTCCGGCGGCGGTTGCCGGAGCTTTTTATCCGGCGAACACAAACCAGTTGAATCGGGAGCTGGATCGAATGTTACGCGACACCGCCGCTGTAAAAAGTCAACCCTGTTCCGCAGTGCTTATTCCCCATGCCGGTTGGCAATATTCCGGTTGGTTAGCCGCGCAAACGTTGGCTCATGCCGAAATTCCTAAACGAGTTATCATATTGGCACCCAAACATCGCGGCGGCGGAGCGGATTGGGCAATTGCTCCGAACCGAATCTGGAATTTACCGGGACGCAATGTCGAATCTGATCTTGAATTTGCCGAATCAATGATTCAGGCGGTTGACCTGTTGGAATTTGACGCAACTGCACACGCTCAGGAACATGCTATCGAAGTTCAACTCCCCATTCTTGCCAAACTTGCACCGGAAACTCGGATTATCGGTCTCACGATGGCTATTTCGTCGTGGCAAATGATTTGGCAAGGTGCTGCTCAATTGGCAATGTTTTTGAGTTCTTTTCAGGATATTCCGTCAAATAATCCATCATCCGGTTCCGATACGTCATCCGGCTCCAATCTATTATCCAACTCCAACTCCAATACGTTATCTAATTCCAATGCATCATCTAATTCCAATACATCATCTACTTCAAATAGATCATCCGTTTCTTTAACGATTTCTCCGAATTTCTCTGCGGAAATGCCGTTGTTCATTATTTCATCGGACATGAACCATTACGCCAACGAAGTAACCACCCGACGTGTTGACCGCATTGCCTTAGACGCGATTTGTGAAGCGGTAAAACAATCGAAACCGGAATATGCGTTGGAAACTGTTCACGAATATCAAATTTCTATGTGTGGTATTGTACCGGCTGTTTTTGCAATGGAAACGTTACGGCATCTCGGTAAGCTCAATCAGGTCGAAGAAATCGGCTATACCACCAGCGCAGAAGTTTCCGGTGATACCGGTCGTGTTGTCGGATATGCCGGTTTGCTGTTCAGATAATAAACTCTAAGTATGTAGGGGCGATTGGGACAATCATTAACTCTGGTACGCATGAGCAATCAAAAAGACGCTCCGTTTTCATGAAACTATCCGATTGCGGCATGTAATAGACCTTTTCGCTAACCGCAGGAACGCACGTGTCCCGCGTGCATGAGTTAGCGCAAATGTCTCATTTCACCCTAACTCTGGATGTACGCGGGACGCGTGCGTTCCTTTCCTAAATAAACCTTTTCGTGTTTTTCATAATTTTTATGGTTAGCGAAAATGTCTATTTTTTCGCCCTGAAAGGGCAACACAAGCCAGCCCGCCGCAACGCGGCGGGTAATGGTCTGAACGATGATTTTAATGATTGAATGAAAACGATGACTAAGAAAATTAAGAAAATCATCGTCAATCACAAAATCAAATAAATCACCGTTCAAGACCCTCTCCGCTATCAACTCTCCACGAATCTATTAATCAATTAATCAATTAATCTCTTGCCCTTACAGGGGTTGATTTTTTGGGCAATCGACCCCGCCCGCGATGTTGCCCTTTCAGGGCGAAGGATTGACCGCGAATGCCCCAAAATAACAAACGTTCCCATTTGTTCCTTTTGTGTTTATTTT
>JAIROD010000582.1 GCA_031257725.1 Planctomycetaceae bacterium
TATTTTCTGCCCATTTGTTAACGACGGGGTTTACCCCGTGTTTTAGGGTTAAACCTAACAACGCGGGGCAAGCCCACGCCGTTAACGTTCGGTAAATCCTGAATTATTAGAGATTCCCAGTTAACGACGGGGTTTACCCCGTGTTTTAAGGTTAAGTTGAACAACGCGGGGCAAGCCCACGCCGTTAACTTTCGGTAAATTTCGTGTGTTTCGCGTTTAAAATAGACAGTTACAAATTCACTTCTCTACAATTTCGCATCGCGGATGTGCCGGTAAAATACAGGAGACATTTTCCGTACCTAATTCGAAAATAGGATTGGGGCAACCTTCTTCTTTCATTGTTCGGATAATTGTTGATATTCCTTGCCCTTCGGATTGTGAGAGTTGCATTTTATTGAACAAGTAAGCAAAACTTTGATTTCTCCATTTCGGACTTGCCTTGCCCGCAATAAATTTTTCCTTGTCAACTCCCCAATGCAAACACCCCGGCGATTCTATTTCAATTCTATCCAGAAAAACCGTAACACGTATCGGTTCCGGCATTTCATAGTCCCGATGTACAACCGCGTTGATTAACGCCTCCTGCAATGCTCTGACAGGATATTTGACTTGATTGGGTTTGCCGCTGGTTTTGTCAAAAAGAGTGTAAGCTTGTTCGTTCAATAATTTGACGGCTCTTTGGGTCTGTTCAATAATCGTTCCGGTGAAAAGATGTCGTTCCGCTGTCGGTTCACTTCGATCAATTCCGTTGTAGATTGAGAATGAAATGTAAGCATCCGGAAAATTCCGACTCAATACCGCTTTTTTGCCAAACATGAACAACGCAAAATTACGAAGACAAAAACCGCCGTCAAGCGTTTGCCGAACACAAAGCGGCGGTACAAACTCGGCAATCTGCTCCTTGTCCGAAAGATAATCTTCCAACGGCTTCGAGGATCGATCCAACTCCATTTCAATCATACTGTCTCTAAAAACAAATAAGTCAATATCCGTTTCCAATGTATTCGGATTCGCTCTTTTGTCGAAGGGAATGATTTCATGTTTGCTTGCAAGCAGATTGGCAAGAATACCGTTTCGGGCTTCACGTGTTTCTTTTCCGATTCGGACGTAATAATTTGTCGTTTCGCCGTCACGGTAAGTGTGTGCTTTGGGGCTGGCAGTAACAATAAACACCAAAATCCGCGTTGTTTTATCTGCCGGATTGTCCAACTCCTGAACCAACGGAGACAACGACGGACGGACTCGATCACGGCAATGAGATAAAACAGCGCCTTCAATTTCTTTCAATTGATCCGATGAAAATCCTTTGTAACAAATTTTTGGAAAACCATATTCGTCTTTGATTTCCTTCGCACCGCAAACAACATAACCGCCGCCAATATTGGCAAGATCATTCGCAAAAGCAGAAATGGTTTTGACAATGCTCTTGACAATATTTTTATCATCGCCGTTTTCCTTCCACTCAACTTTTTCGCTTTCCCTTTTTGAAAGTTCTTTTAAATCAATATTGTAAACCATACGTTGCATTGGTTTGTTAAAACAGGATGTGTTTTTAATAGGAAAAATGTAACTATTCAGTAGCACCCCTATTATTTATCAACAGTCCAATAATCAAAAGCTAGGCAATGTTTCGCCGAAATATTCTATTAGTTAACAGTTAACGACGGGGTTTACCCCGTGTTTGGGGTTAACGACAGAGTTTACCCCGTGTTTTGGAGTTCACTCTAACAACGCGGGGCAAGCCCACGCCGTTAACTTTCGATAAATTCTGAATTATGAGGAGATTCCCCGATTATTGGTTCTCAATGGTCATTAATGTCCTTGAAATCGTTACGAAGGTTTTAGGGCATAACCCGCTTAACCTTTGTCGAAAACAAAATCTTTGGGAACATAAAGTAACCGAGCGCAGGAACTACAGGTGATCGGCTTTTTCTGAAGAATCTGAGCCAGTGAGTTGATCGGGATCTGATGGTTGCAACCACCACAATATTTCTGGTTTTCAACAACCGCCAACGCCTCATTACCGCCAACACTCCGAACCAATCGATTGTAAATCTCCTGAAAATCACGTGGAAGTTTTACCTCTTCCGATTCAAGAAGTTGTTGGAAATGAATAATTTTTGCCTCAATCTGTGGTTTATCTTCGGCAAATTTTTTCTTTGTTGTTTCGTAGAGTTCACATGCTTTTTTCAATTCGGCTTCGGCGGTCGGAATATTAACTGCATATTGTTCCGCTTTTTCAATCGCCTCCAACGCCTCGTCATCCAAAACACTTCGGGCTGCTTCATCCGCTTTGATCTGCAATTGGAGTGCCTGAAACTCTTTATTGGATTTGGACTCTTGTAATTGTGTTTTCCGCTTCGCAAGAGCCAGATCGTTCGCGGCAACTTCCAACTCTTTTTGTTTCGCCTCTGCATGAAGTTTTTGGTAAGTTTCATTAATTTGGGCAAGATTCGCCTTCTGTTTTTGAATATTTCCTTCCTGTGCCTTCATAAGCAACGGACTACGACGTAAACTTCCGTTCAAGTCGTTCAACTGAGTTTGGATGAGATGAATTTGCTCCAAAGTATTTCGAATATCGTCTGAATGGGACATACTTCAATCAAGATGTCGGTTTAAAGGAATGTGTCGTGTGTAACTAACCATCGAAACTATAAGGTATTACGTATCGCGTCGAACTCAACCGTATAACCTGTTTGTTGGCCGGATTACACCTTTATTTAATAGTTTACTCACACTCTGAGTAAATAACAGAAAAAGAAATCATACCAGAGACAAGACCACAAAACAAGCCCGCCTTTTTAACGGAATGTTCCTCTAAAAATTTATCAGAATGCTTGAAAACACCGATATGTTCTGCTATGATTTTTCGATTGTGATGTTTTTTCCGAAATAGCGCAAGAATTATTGAGAATTATTTATGCCAAAAGAGATTCCAACCAAACAACCCAATTTGACTCAACCACTCAATCAAACCGCTTTGGACGTGTTTAAGAAAAAATATCGACATGACGCGTTCTGTAAAAGTAAACTGTGTAATCTCCAAAAAGCACGAAAATTCCTGAAACATATTCTTAAGCCGGAAGTGCTGGAATTGCTTGACCTCGCTAAATTACAAATCGACCCGGAAACCTACGTCGATGAAGAACTCAAACGGTTGTATGCCGATGTGTTGTACCGAATTCCGATCAAAAACAGCAATGAAACAATTGTCGTTTTCATCCTGATCGAGTTAAAAACCGAAAATGATCAATGGACGATTTTCCAAATCGTTAAATATGTTGTTCGTATCTGGGATCGTGAATTTCAAGCGGTGGAATCAGCGGCAAAAGCAGAAAATGCCGACGAAGAAGCCAAACAACGTTTCGCCAACTTTTTGTTCCCTATGGTTATTCCGGTCATTTTTCATTATGGTAAACGTAAATTTACTTCACCAAGAGAATTGATCGAATTAATTCGGACATTGCAAGGAATGGAAGAGTTTGCGTTGAACGTAAAAGCAATGTTGTGTGACGTAACAACATTTGCACCGGATGATTTTTCCCAAGATCAGGAACTCAGTGTTCTTTTTATGGTCTTGCAGATGGTTTTCAGCAAAAATGTTTGCGACCGCCTGCTGGAAATTTACCGTAAATTGCAACCGACAATACACTTAAAAGAATCTCAACAAGAATGGTATGACGCTCTGCACTATGCAGCATCCAGTGCCAAACATTTCAAATATCAGGATTTTATCAATCTCACTAAACAAACCCCAAAAGAAGGAGGTATTACAATGTCAACTTCATTATTAGATGAATTAGTTGCCAAAGGCGAAGCAAAAGGTAAAGCAGAAGGTAAAGCAGAAGGCGAAGCAAAAGGTAAAGCCGACACGATTATTCGTATTCTAACGCACCGTTTGAAAATGCCTCCGAAGTCACTCCAGAAAAAAATCAATTCGATTCAAAATATTGCCAAACTGGATGAATTAATTGATTTTGCATTGACCTGTGTTTCGTTGAACGAATTCGCAACGGCATTAAAGTAAAAATTCCCAAAGAGTTTTTGGCAGTATGACGCGTGAATATTGTTGCGCAACGTTCACGCCGGATAGGGAGGTATATCACGTTTTCGTTGAATGTTTTGGTAGCGAAGATTCAACCTTAACCGTATTCAACGACTCTTCCGAATCACAAACCGTAACACTTCATTTTGATACGGACTTGCCGCAACACGGGACAAACACTGAATGATGAGAGATTCCTCCCAATTAGGCGGCAATACTGCAAACGGCAAAAAACAACACTTTTCGTGAACACTGGGAATTTTCCAATACTTGACATCTTCCGGTCAATTACTTACCATATACGAATGTTTTTTCATTGCGTAACACTGGAACGCTGTTTCTCCAACTATAAAACACCGTAATTATTACGGCTCCTAACAATGGCATTTCTTGGAATTGATATTGGAACGTCCGGTGCCAAAACATTGGCAATCGACCCGACCGGCAAAATCCTGGCAAGCGACCTTCAGGAATATCCCTGCTATACTCCCAAACCGCTTTGGAGTGAACAGAATCCCGACGATTGGTGGAATGCAACCGTTAAAACCGTTCGCAACGTCCTCAAAAAAACACGACTCAAACCCGCTGATATTAAAGCAATCGGATTGTCCGGGCAAATGCACGGCAGCGTTTTTCTCGATAAAAAGGATAACGTGATTCGACCCGCCATTCTTTGGAATGACCAACGTACCGTTGCAGAATGTCGTGAAATCGAAATCTCGGCTGGCGGACGGGAAACGTTAGTTCAATTGGTTGCCAATCCTGCGTTGACCGGCTTCACCGCCCCAAAAATTCTTTGGCTAAGAAACAACGAACCAAAACATTTTGAAAAATTACACAAAGTATTACTGCCTAAAGATGAAATTCGTCGGCGATTAACAGGGGAGTATGCAACCGAAGTGAGCGATGCCAGCGGAATGCTCTTGCTGGATATTGCCAACCGGAACTGGTCAACTCAATTACTTTCCGCATTACAATTAGATCGTGATCTGTTTGGTCGCGTGTATGAATCTGAAGATGTTACCGGTCAATTAACTCCCATTGCCGCAAAACAACTCGGTTTAACAACAAATTGTTTGGTTGTCGGCGGTGCCGGTGACTGCGCTGCCGGCGCAATCGGTAATGGAATTGTCAACGAAGGCGTTTTGTCCACCTCCATCGGAACTTCAGGCGTTATGTTTGTGTACAGCAACGAAATGAAAATCGATCCGCTTGGGCGTGTCCATACCTTTTGTCATGCGGTTCGCGGAAAATGGCATCTGATGGGAGTTAATTTGTCATCCGGCGGTTCACTCCAATGGTTTCGAAATGCGCTTTGTCAAGAACTGCTTGAAAAAGCGAAAAAGAAAAAAGCGGACGTGTACGATTGGCTGACTGCCGAAGCGGAAAAAACTCCGCCGGGAAGTGAAGGGTTGTACTTTTTGCCGTATCTAAGCGGCGAAAGAACTCCACACGCCGATCCCTTCGCACGCGGTTGTTTTGTCGGGCTGACACTGCTTCACGGACGCGGACATCTCGTCCGAAGTATCATGGAAGGCGTTACCTATTCCATGCGGGATTCACTCGAAATCTTTCAAGGATTGGATATTCCGGTCAAACAAATTCGTGCGTCCGGCGGCGGATCAAAAAGTCCGCTCTGGCGGCAAATTCAAGCCGATGTGTTCGGACAACGCGTCGTAACCATCAACTCCGAAGAAGGTCCCGCCTTCGGAGTTGCCCTGCTTGCCGCTGTCGGCACCGGAACATTCAAAAATATTCAGGAAGCATGCAACGCGGTTATCAAAGTCGTTAAAGAAACAAAACCAAACAATAAAGCAAAAAAAATATACAACAACGCAATGCCCGTCTATCAGAATTTGTATTGCTCGCTCAAAAATGATTTCAAAAAATTATAGCCCAAGATTACTATCAGGAATCTCGCTTCATTCGGAATTTACCGAACCTTCACGGCGCGGGATTGTCCCGCATTGTTCGACTGTAACTGTCTATTTTAAACACGAAACACACTAAAAATTACATAAAAATCCTTTTCGTGAAATTTCGTGTGTTTCGTGTGTTTCGTGTTAAAAAAATTGTAACTATTCAGTCGTGGTAGGGCGGTTGCGTCGGTGTACTCGCCGACTTGTCCCTGTTGACGGCTGTAAATTAAAGACCAACAGCGTACAACACAATAACAAACCAACCGGCGCAACCTTTCGGCGAAAGGTTGCCTA
>JAIROD010000683.1 GCA_031257725.1 Planctomycetaceae bacterium
ACCCCTAAAGGGGTTGAGATGGTTGTTTGTCCGTTACCGCCGGTTGAAACCGGCGGTTATTCACGTTGAACCCCTAAAGGGGTTGTTGCTTGTAATAAATCAACCGCAAAATGTAAAACATCCAATCGAGTGAATAGATATAAAAAAAATATTCCACTGATATATTACAGAAAAAGAGCAGGTAAAAATTTTACTCGTTGTCGTGCCTCACACGATCCTTAACCTCCTGCTTCTTTGCATTATTGAAACGTTCAAGCGTTCCGACCAGGTAACCGGTGATTCGGCGGAATCGAAACGATACGAACCGAAACAATAGGTGTCTTGGTGACTGTTGACATAACAATCCTTAACTAATCTAAAAACAAACGACGTAACCGCTTAACTTCCTTTTTACCTGCACTGCCGGGATCATCAGCGTCTAAACAAACATTCAATGTTACGCCCGGAAATAAACTTAATTCATAGCATAACTTTTTTGCCTGCTCCTGTGTGTCTGCTTCATTATCAAAACAAACAATCCGGCGAGCGAACATAGAAATTCGGTATATCTGCGCCGATGTTACCGCTTTACCAAACACCGCCACCGCGCCAACACCAATATTAAATACATCAAAACACCCTTCGGTAATAATAATTGTGTCATAAAAAGTTCGATATTGTTCTCCGTATAATAATGTTTTAATTGGTACGGATTCTTGCTCTTTTGACGCTGAAATGTAAGGTGTTTTTTTACCTATTGCCCGTGTAGTCCACGATACTACGGAACCGTGTGAATCTGTCACGGGAATAAATATACGCCATTGGAATTTTGGATTTGCCGGATCCATTCCAATTCCGCCTATTCCCCATGTCTCAACCAATTCATCAGAATCAAAGCCGCGATGTTCAAGATAACGGCGATGCGCCGGGAGTAAGGCTCCCACTTTAGCGGGGAATTGAAGTTTACCGCATTTTTGCGATTTACGAACAGATTGTACCGGTGTTTGTAACTCAAATTCCGAAAGAATATTACGTATATTTTCGTTTGGGAAAAGTTCACGTAACACCGACCATAATGAATGATGCCCGCAAGAAAAACAATTAAAGTAATGTTTTTCGATATTGTAACCAAGATGCCCTTTATCCGTTCCGCAAAAAGGACAATTCAAAAGATTTGCCCAACCATCCCGATAATGTTTGTTCTCCCGTCCGACTATCGGAATACCGCAAGTTTGTAGATAATCGACAAAATTCATAACAATAAAAAGTCGGAAGCAATCCAAAAGACCGCTTCCAACCACCCTTTTAACTCACCGGAGTTGGTTTTTCATTATAAGTATTAGCCGTCGCAACGGTAAGTCCACTTATAATTACATGATTGCAGCCGCCACGTCCGGCTTAACGACTACAACAGTATCATAAATTATTTCGTCAATGAATTGGCAATCTTGGCTAATTGTCCTGAATACTTTCGCAAAACACGGCGTGCTGCGGATTGTTGTTTCTGCGACAGTTCTCTACCAGCCAGAAGCCATTGCGCTAGAGAGGACATGAACGCCGCATCGCAACCGTTGTAACCTCTTCGATTACTTTCTACCGTCATTTTTCGTTCCTGCTCCTCTTTGGTTTGGTTTTTGTACAGTGTGAGAATCGCCGCTGTAAGCCAACGATAGTCAACTGTAATACCGGCATAAATCTCTTCTTTCGTCCATCGTTTCATTGTAATATCTCCTTATTAAAAATAAGTTTAAGTTTTACAAGGACTTGTTCCTTGTTTACTTAATTATACTACAAAAAATAAACGATTCAAAAAATTATGCACGAAATATTTTTATGTTCTGAATATTCGTTTTCGTGCAATTTCAATATACTCCGGTTTTTGTTCAATGCCGATAAAATTCCGTTTTAATCGTCTTGCAACAACACCGGACGTACCGCTCCCTAGAAAAGGATCCAAAACCAAATCACATTCAACAGTAAATAACTTAACAAAAAATTCAGGGATACTTTCAGGAAAAACAGCAGGATGTTGTTTAGATGTTGTTTCAACAGAGGCGTAAAGCACATTTGCCGGATATGCCGTATTACCAATCTTTACATTTCTGCTACAATCGAATCCGCTTCCGGTTACTGACATTACTCTATTTTGAATGTAGCGAGACCCGGCTTTAGCACGGATTAACGTTTGTATGCGTTGAGATTTTTTAATCGAACTATCACGAGACGGGACTTTTACCGCATCTTGATACATATTAAATTGTTTCGTTTTATTAAATTGAAACAAATGTTCCCACGCATCACGAAAGCGATCAGGATACTTGCCCGGAAACGGATTACTTTTATGCCAAATAAACTCCTCCGTCCAACGCCAACCTTGCCGCCGTAACGCTTTTACCAAATCCATAACATATTCGGAACGCTCGCCATCAACACATTTTTCTTTAATATTCTGAATAAATGTACCGGTCGGCTTAATAACACGTAATAATTGTTCGGAAATCGGCAAAAACCAATCAACATACTTTTCCGGCGACACCCCGCCATACGTATTCTTTCGCGCATCAGCATACGGCGGGGAGGTTACAATCAAGTCAACCGTATTGTCGTTGATTTGTTGAAGCACGGTAGCCGAATCACCTTCTTTAATATCACATCGAATATCAACAAGACTATCATTACAATAATGTTTTACGATTTCCGGTTGATGATGATTAGTAAATTCAGGAAACGGCATTTTGTGTGGATTCGGTTAAACGTGTAAATGTTCCGTTTTCGTTTTGTGTAACTAAACCATAACGAACAAGCGGAATTAAAAATTGTCTAACCTTTAATTCGGAAAGGTTTGTTAATTTGGCAATTTCGCCCACTGTTAAAGTATCTGAAATTAAACAACGCTCCTCCAGATTCATTGCATCAATATTCATATCCCAATCAAACAATTCAATAGACAACTTTTGATGTATTGATTGTTGTTTGTTAGGTTTTGACGGTTTAGGGGTTGTAACGGAATCGTCGGAAAATTTATCATAATATAATTTTTTTAACGTAACTCCCTCATACAACCAAAATCCGGTAGGTTGAATATCTCTAGGCAAATCGAGCAACTGCCTTGTTAAACTCGTTAACGCAACAGGCTCTTCACCAAACATCTCTTCAAAGATTACTTTTTTCCTATTATGTACAACAGCAATCTTTGACGGGTCTTTTGTAAAATAAAGTTTCGCACCAACCGGAATATCCAGTAACTCAAAGTTAAACAAAGGACGGCGAACCTGTTGCGGTTTACCGAATTTACTTTTGTACACCGGTAAAACCGCCGATTGCTCTGTAACAGACGATTGCGTTACTCCGGTTGTAGGAATATCATCTTTTTGTATCTTTGATTTTGATACAATCTTTGTCTCTTGTTTCGTTGAGTCAATATCGACATCAATTTCATCGTTTGAAATTTCATCATTTGAAATTTCATCATCCAATTCATCATTTTCATCTACGTTTTCATCGACATCAGGAACAATCGTAACGACAGAATCTGATATTGCTTGTTGCACCGGTTTGTCATCAGTCGGTTGTTCAATCGGTTTCATCCGTAAATCCGTATCCACATTCCGTAATAACGATTCCACCGGATTATGTGAATCATCGATAATATCGATTGCCAAATTTTCTTTGGATGCTTTGTAAATTTTTTCAAATAACGGCTGATATTTTTTGTCAACTTGCATTTCAAGGTCAAAGACCTCGTGCATCGTTGCTACCCGCCCCGCAAGAATTTCATCATTCCATTTAGCCGCCTTCGGACAGCCTAAAAGAATGAAAAGATTTACCACTCGTGATTTTGCAATACGCATTTTCTAATACACCTATAAAAAATTGTTTTAGTTAAAAACAAGACACGCCAAAAAAACAATGCCTATCTATCATTATCTAAAACAGACAACAATAGCAAAAAAGCAATTGTTCTATCAATGTATCTAATATAAGTGTTTAATTGTTGTCAAAAAAATAAAAAAATTTATTAAAATTTTTTGACAAATAAGAAAATGTAAGTTTGGGTAATTTACCCGTTAATGAACAGTCAATAAAAAACCTAAAATCATTGGTCGGCACATCGCCAAACAACCGGCAATATACAAACATTCCAGTTCATTGTATTCCGCTTCACGCCGAACAATCCAGTTTAATCGTCGAATATATTTATCCCGATCAGATTGTGATGCATTTATTCCAATCATTCCGGTAACATGGGCGAGTTTTGTTTTCGATTCTGAAAAATTTGATTTATCCAGAATTTTCGCTCTGTAACTTGCCGCATCCGCTTGAGTTGCCGTAACCACTAAACAATGCCGTGATTGTGAAAGACCGCGCAATTGTTTCCACGTCTCATCAACTTGATAACGTTTTTCCTGTCGTGTGTTCGGAGGAATCAATAAATCGGCATAGTCAATAACAATAACATCAGGCATCCAACCGGAACGCTCCCACATATCCAATCGTGATTCAATACCAAGTACACCAATTGAATTATTAGGATGTACCGATAATCGAAAAAATTCATTATCGCCATGTTTTTTAAGAAGTTTACGGCATTCTGAAATAGCATCGTCGGCTGATAATTCTTCACCTTCCTTAATCTTTCTTTCGTCATGACTAATTTCTACATTGTGTTTTCTATCAACGCGTAATGATGTCGGATATTTGTATCTTCCGTGTTTTTTAGGAATACCGGTGATATGCGCCATAAGACGTAACATTACTTGGTTTTGGCTCATATCGCCAACTTCAAAAAAGGCAACTTTATGCTTTTCACGAACAGCACGCCACGCAATATCAAGGAGCATCATCGATTTTCCTGATTTTTCTGCTGCAAGAAAACCAATTAAACTATCACGGCTAAAAGAATCTCCAAAAAAGTGAGCCATATCATCTTCATCACGCCGGTTAAAATGAATTAATTGTTCCGACGCTGATTCAAACGCTTGACGAATCGCCGATTCGTTACGAAGCGGGTCAATTCCTAAATCCGCGCCAAGTTCAATTTTCCGAAACGAGTTTACAGCGTTAATAGAATCATCTAATTTGTTCCTGTTGAAAAAGGCGTAGAATGTGGCAAAATTATTTTTTATTACATTAATTTTGATGATGATATGGAGACGTTATTGGTAATTTTTGTTAAGAAATTGGTTTTTAGAGTATATTTTGTACGTTAAAGACGTACCGTTATCGCACGA
>JAIROD010000687.1 GCA_031257725.1 Planctomycetaceae bacterium
GCCAAGAGGTTTTGTTCACGGCCCCGTTCACTGGCAACGGGTCACTTCCTGACACTTCCTGTCACTTCCTGACCAGTTTTGAAACCGAACCTTTTACAAGCAAGTAAACACAAAAAAAAGAAAAAACGACCAAAGTATTTTACATAACTCCAAATATAGCAAAGACTTGCGAAACAAGCAACTTTCCAAATCCCTCTGAAATTCACGATGAACAATGAAAAAAAACGCTTATAAGTCAAGAGGTTGCCTACCTCTTGATTATTGGACTGATGATATAAATAATAGGATCGCTACTGAATAGTTACAAAACAGATATGAAAACAGCACTGAAGACGGTTGCCAAGGAACATGCGATAACCCTAATCGTCACACCCCAAAACAACACAACATTCACTCCTTAATGTCCCTCTTCTTTAAAAATGTTCGATAAAGAGAAGCGAGAAGGCGTGCGAGGTAATTCGTTTGCTTGTATTGAGGTCGTAATCGAATGAGACGAAACGGGAGCGTGATTCATTGACGAACCAATTCATACCGAAACCTACATTCATATAATCTCTACCCAAATCAACTCCCCGAATATTCATATTGGTGTTTGGCGTACTGTAGGCGGAGATTAATTGTGCGCCGGCATCGGGATACGGATGATTGCCGAACTGGTTGATGTATTGGACACGGAAATTCATTGCGGTTCGGAAGGTCTCACGTTTGAGATTCAGACCGGCACGGATAAACCATTGATCATACTCCGCCCGATCGTAACGCAATCCGAATAGGTTGGAATGCGTTCCGTAATCCAAATAACCGTTTTGCGCTGCAAAAATATAGTCCAACCCGATTAACGGGCGGAGAATATAATTGTTTCCGTAATATCGCGGTTTCGATAATTCAAAACTCATCGAGAAAGTATCGCCCGATGTTTTGCCGGAATACCGTTCCACTCCGTATTTGGGATCAACCTGAGTTAAATCGAGAAATCGCCGGGTGTTGTATTGTTGGCGGGCATAACCTAGAAAGCCGTAAAGATCCGTACCGTAATAATTTTTCTGGAAATACAACGCGGTATGGTAATCGTCCGCTTCAACCCGATCAGAGTTTTGCCAGAGATAGGGGGCAAAATATCCAAACAGAACGCCAACCCGTGAAGTCGGTTTTCGCTGAATATCCAGTCCAATCAAAAAACCGGTACGCGAAATTCCGTAACCATCCGAATTGCCGTCGCTTTTTACTTTTGTTTGAACATGAGTTACGTCAACCCAAAAGTTATTTTCACCCATGAAGGCGGGAACCTGACAGGCGGCGGCTTCGTCCATTCGGTGTGGGTTGAGCGGTTCATACTGTCCGCGATAAGTTGTTGCGCTCGCACCCGCACCGTGATGTTCCAAGCCGGAAATTTGACCATAACCGTTGTAACGTTGGGGCAACCCTTGCGGTTGCCCGTGATGTTCCAAACCGGAAATTTGACCATAACCGCTGCCGTTGTTGTAAATAACCGGCACACCGCTGTACAATTCACTGCCGAGCGTTAAACGGTTGAAGACCGTACGGTAAGGCGAATAAAGACTCAACTGAAATCCGTTAAGCCGAACCGATCCGGAAAGTTTTTGGGTAATATCACGATAAACCGCGTCATATTCAATCTTGCCGTCGGCATCGGTTTGTTTGTGGGTATTCAGTTCTTTGATGAATTGTGGAAAACCGGTCTGACCTTCACCAACCGTATTCAATGTGCGTGCAACTTCCGCTTGATTCCAGATCAATCCGGCGGGAGTTGGAGTTGACGGCGGATCAGGACCGGGCGGCGTGCCGGACTTTGTACCAACCGTAATATAATCCTTACCGTCCGCACTTTTCTTAAACGTAAAATCCCACGTATTCCCGTCCGCATCGCTATACGTATCGGTCGTATTACCATTACTAAAAATTCCTTCAATTCCCGCATCGGTTTGAAGAAACGTGTAATCAGTTCCTTCCGTGTAGTCCTTAACGCCAACCACATCAACCGTAACATCACCATTCAGTATTGCGGTTCCGGCAACGTCAATAACGTTAAGCGGTTTACCGTTTGCGTCGGTATTGACAATGACGTACAAAATTCCGCCTGACGTATATTCGAGATTTTCGTTGATTTTTAACGTTCCCTCAAACGCCTGAACCGCTCCGCCTGCCGCCGCCGTAACACTTTTTACCGTTCCCTTACCGCCCAGTCCGCCGTCTTTAGCAATCGAAACTGCGGAATTGGAAAGATCTCCGTTTTCCGCAAGAAGCAACCAGCCGGAATTAATCTTCGTTGCTCCGGTAAATCCGCTGCTGTCTTTCGTGAAACGTAAAATACTGTCTTCTTGTACACCGCCTTTAATTGCCGTTTTTCCTTGAATGTTTAGAGTTCCGCCGCCGGTTAATGTTCCGGCGAAGGTTCCTTCACGGTCTGCGTAATTCGTTTGATCAAAAGTCAGATTGCCCGATGATTCGATATTGATATTCCCTTGCAAACTTTCGGAATCGCCGACCAACGTTCCATTCTTAACTTCGGTACCGCCACTGTAGGAATTGTTACCGGTTAATGTTTGAGTTAAGTTTCCGTCCACAATGAATTTGCCTGTTCCGGTTATGTCTCCTGAAAATGCTGCGTTTGTACTTCCGGAAACAGTTAAACTGTGTCCGTTGAGTAATTCCAAATTGCCGGCGCTTTTGCCTGCCGCATCGTTAAGACCGGCAACCGTGTTATCGTTATTCAGTTTGAGCGTTCCCGGTCCGCTCACCGTTAATTGTTTCGCAGAATCGTTTAGTTGGGCGTTCAGAGTGAACTCGTCAACCTCTCGCGGTAAATCAAACGTCCAATCGTGTACAGTCGGATCGTAAGTTACCCAAACATTCAGCGTTGCGGTATTATCTCCGTTATCCACAATCTCAGAATGAAATTGCAGAAAATCAAAATTACTGCCAATCAGTTCATCGTCAATGAAACCCTGAAGAGTCGTTCCATCATCGTTGTTCAACGTAATGAAAGCATATTTTTCAGGATTGTTAGCATCGGAATCGTTCAACGCTTTGGCAACAATTCGAGGACCAACTCCGCCACTCGCCATATCCATTGAGTTAACGTAAATACGGGATGCGTTGCTTTCGGCGGTTTTTTCACCGACATCCAAAACCAAACGTCCGTCCGTTCCAATATCAAGAGTTGTGGAGTTGATATCTCCGAAAGTTCCTGTTCTTCCAATGTAAAATTCACCGTTTTCAATGGTCAAATTACCAATGAACTTCGAAGCGTCGCCGTCAATATAAACAGAACCTTCACCGCTTTTGATAATCTC
>JAIROD010000825.1 GCA_031257725.1 Planctomycetaceae bacterium
TGGGTTGTTTTAGGAACGCAGTCGTCCCGACTGCATAGAACGACGGAAAGTTATTTTATTGTTGCGGGCGAGACGCCCGCGTTCCTAGAAAAGACCCTTTTGTTGCCGTTTATAGTATAGTTAATAGTTAACGACGGGGTTTACCCCGTGTTTTTTGGTTAAGCCTAACAACGCGGGGCAAGCCCACGCCGTTAACTTGCGGTAAATTCTGTGAATTATTAGGAGATTCCCGATTTCTAATTCTTGGATTCATGACAACCGTGAATGTTTTGCGTTTTGGTCGTTCATGCGGTTACGGTGTTTTGCTACATTCCCGCCTGCCATGCTGAATTTTAGCCGTTGGAACAACCTGTTTGTGAACGCTAGGCAAAAACGGAAAAATCGGAAAAAGTTTTTTAATTTTTTTTCCGAAATAAAAGATTGCGATTGACATCGCTTTCGGTTTCGTGTAATCTTTTAAACTATCTCAACTGCGATATGTTTTTTGCCGTTTGTTTGCGGTAACATTTCGCAATAATTTCAGTAAAACCTTATAAAATTAAGGAGAATGACAATGAAAAACCTAGTAAAATGTGTTTTCGGATTTTTCGCGGTATTATGGGCGAAAAATCAAATGTTAAAATGGACAAGTTGCACAAAGCAGGGGGGGGGGGCGCGTTGGAGTAAAGAGTTAAAAACGGAGAGTGGAGAATCTTCGGTTTTCCAACACAATTCGGCAAAATTCTTAACTCTTTTTCCCTCTTCACGGTTCGGCTTTACGTTGGTCGAACTTCTTGTGGTGATTGCGATTATCGGGGTGTTAATCGCTCTTCTGTTGCCGGCAGTTCAGGCAGCCCGCGAAGCGGCAAGACGAATGCAATGTACAAACCAGTTGAAGCAGTATGCCCTTGCTTTACACAATTATCATGATACCGAACAAGCGTTCCCTTCGCGTTGCTCCGGTATTCCGGGACCCGGCGATAATTCCTCCCCAACCGCCGGAAATCGTGAACGTTTAAGCGCAACGGTTGCGATTCTTCCCTTTATTGAGCAAACATCGTTGTATCAAAGCGTTAAATCAACTTTGCCAAGTATCAATGCTTGGCAAGCGAATGCCACTTACACCATCAACGGAGTCGCCCAACCCAACCATTGGCTTAAAAACATTCCAACAGTCCTTTGTCCGTCCGATGGAACCGGAGCGTTACGTAAAGAAGCTCAACTTAAAGGTTCCAATTATGCGGTTTGTCAGGGCGATTGGATTTCTTGTACAATAAATGTGTCTAACGGTGTCCGCCCCGATCGAAGAACACGCGGAGTTTTTGGTTGTAAAGTTTGGCGGTCAATGGCGGATATTACGGACGGAACCAGTAACACTATTGGAGTTCTTGAACGGGCAATGGCAACCGGCCGCGGTGATGATTACGCGATTGCCAATGTTGCTATCGCAAGCCGGACGACTTCGGTCAGTAATGGTCCTACTGCCGGTTCTGACCGCAACAGAGATTGGGAGGTTGACGGTTTTCCGACAATCAACGCCGATAACTGTGCGGAAACACGCGGAACCGGAAAAAATTATAAAACAAGCGGTTTGACTTATCATCGGCAACAGATGCAACGCTGGGGAGATGGGGCAACCTATTTTGGGGCTATCGGAACGATTATGCCCCCTAATGCTCCGGCATGTAGTAATGGCGGTGATCCCGGAAACGAATATTTTCTTGCCGGTCCAACCAGTAAACATTCCGGCGGAGCTAACGGCACTTTGATGGATGGTTCCGTCAGATTCTTTTCGGATACCGTCAATGCCCGAACAAGCGGCGCCCCTATGGCATTAAATTCCGAAGGAGGAATTTCTAATTTCGGTGTTTGGGGTGCGTTGGGGTCGATGAACGGAGGAGAAAGTGCGACTCCTTAACTAATTTTCGTACTTTTTTTTTCAGATTACGATTACTATTTTTTTCCCTTTATCAGGAGATTTTTACAATGAAAAAACAATCTTTATCGATTTTTGAAAACCAATTTTCAATGTTGACTCGTGCATTTACTTTAGTTGAACTTCTTGTAGTGATTGCAATTATCGGGGTGTTAATTGCTATTCTGTTACCGGCAGTTCAAGCGGCACGGGAGGCGGCACGGCGAATGCAGTGTACCAACCACTTGAAACAACTCGTGATCGCCACGCATAACTACCATGATACGGTGAAAAAGTTACCGCCCGGTTGGATTTACTGGGAAGGAACTCCTGAATCAGGCGGTTCACGTCCTTGGTGGGGTTGGGGAACACTTATTTTGCCGTATATGGAAAATACGGCATTGTTTGATTCGCTCAATCCCCGTGAACGAATGTTACAAACCCTTTGCCGCGGAAACAACCTGACAGGAACACCGGATACGTTGACCGCCGATGATAAACGTCTTCTCCAAACAATTATTCCGACATTCCGTTGTCCAAGCGATAGCGGTAATGCATTAAATGACGATACCTGTCATTTTGGGAATACAACAAAAACAGTTTACCTCACAAAAGAAAACAATCCGATTGCCAAAGCCAACTATGCCGCTTGTATGGGGGAATCCAATCTTGATTCTGGCAGTACCTGGACAGGCGGTAACGATAACAACGGCGTTTTTTATGCTAATAGTTCAATGCCAATGTCCGCGATTGAGGATGGAACTTCCAATACCGTTTTCATGGGGGAAGTTTGTACGGATATAGGAGAGGTTAAGTTTTTTGCTGCAACATGGGTAGGAGTTGGAAATCCGGGGTGTACTGGAGACGGTTCACAAGGTGTTTCTAGTCCCAGTGCTGATAATGACATGGGAATTTATCGAACTGTACGCCGAATGAAGTATGACATTCTTATCAATACCAATCGACCGGATAATTATAACAAAGCCTATAGCAGCCGGCATCCGGGCGGTGCTAATTTCGGAATAGGCGACGGGTCAGTTCACTTTTTATCAGAAACAATTAATACGGATGTGTATGACCTTTTAGGTCGCCGCTCGTCAGGAAAATCAAAAAGTTTTAAATAGTAATAGAAGAAAGAGGGAATTTCTAAAAATTCCCTCTTTCTGATCTAAAAAATATTCACCATACCCTTATTTGTAACTGTCTATTTTAATTTTTATTAGTCCTGCAAGGACGACACTTTATTAACCGTATGCTTTAGCATACGGATAGGGCAAACACACCACTAAGTCCCGCAGGGACGACACTTTATTGGATCAATGTATTCGATTACTGTTTGGAAATTTTTAATTGTCTGAACGAAGAGTTTTAAAATCACAATAGTCCCATCAATCATCGTTCGGACAACATTTTAAAAGTGTCGTCCCTGCGGGACT
>JAIROD010000061.1 GCA_031257725.1 Planctomycetaceae bacterium
AATTTCCAAACAGTAATCGAATACATTGATCCAATAAAGTGTCGTCCCTGCGGGACTTGGTGGTGTGTTTGCCTTATCCGTATGCTAAAGCATACGGTTAATAAAGTGTCGTCCTTGCAGGACTAATAAAAATTAAAATAGACTGTTACTTCACAAAGAACACAGAGACGGAGCAATTTTATCATTCAATAGACTTTTTCGCTAACCGAAGGATCGCATACGTCCCGTGTGCATGAGTTAACGACAATGTCTCATTTCACCCTAACTCTGGGGATGCACACGGGACGTGTGCGTTCCTTTCCTAAATAAACCTGTTCGTGTTGTTTCATCATGTTTAGGGTTAGCGAAAAGGTCTAATAATTCGGGATTTACCGAAAGTGAACGGCGTGGGCTTACCCCGCGTTGTTCGTCTTAACCCTAAAACACGAGGTAACCCCCGTCGTGAACAATTAACTATTAGGGCATCTCTAATAATTCAGGATTTACCGAACGTTAACGGCGTGGGCTTGCCCCGCGTTGTTCGACTTAACCCTAAAACATGGGGTAAACCCCGTCGTTAACGATTAACTATTAGGGCTTCTCTAATAATTCAGGATTTACCGAACGTTAACGGCGTGGGCTTGCCCCGCGTTGTTCGACTTAACCCTAAAACACGGGGGGGAGCGTTTGGCGTTTTGGGGCGATGTTCTCCACGCTGCCGTTAGGGGTTGTTGGTCAATCCTTCGCCCTGAAAGGGCAATACATACCAGCCCGCCGCATCGCGGCGGGTGCGGTTGCCCCAGAAATCAACGCCCTGAAAGGGCAATTGATTAATAGATTTGTGGAGAGTTGATAGCGGAGAGTGTTGCAAGCGGATTACGATCCGCGTTCAACTCTCCATGATCTACTGCTCTTTCAGGGCGTTGATCGTGTTGACCATTACCCGCCGCGTTGCGGCGGGCTGGCTTGTGTTGCCCTTTCAGGGCGAAAGAATAAGCGTTACCATTGACCGTCACCCACAAACGGAAAACGCTCCCCCAAAAAAGTCTCGTTAAGGGAAAAAAAAGCAGACTTTCGATCTTGGTAAACCGGTTAATAGCGTGTTACCGGTAAATTAGTTTATTATTATGCCGTAAATAACACGGCGAACAAAGGAGTATTTTTATGATGAATCGATTTATTTTTGCAACGTTTATATTGTTTATATCTGTTTTCAACCTCGTTGCGGCGGAACGTCCCAATATCCTTTTGATTTTGGCGGATGATTTGGGATATTCTGATCTTGGTTGTTACGGCGGTGAAATTAAGACGCCGAATCTTGATGCATTGGCGGCGGGCGGGCTTCGTTTTACGCAGTTTTACAATACCACGCGTTGTTGTCCGTCACGGGCTTCGCTCAACACGGGATTGTATCCGCATCAGGCGGGTATTGGACTGATGGACGGACGATCCGAACGGCGCGGTTATGAAGGTTATTTAACAGACCGTTGTGTTACATTGGCGGAAGTTTTGAGAAAAGCCGGTTACCGGACTTATATGAGCGGAAAATGGCACATGGGAAATAGACCGGGACCGCTTCGGCGCGGCTTTGATGAATATTTCGGTTTGATTGGCGGTTTTACCTCCTTTTTCAAGCCGGAAGTTCATACGCGGCTGCCGTCCGGAAAACCGTTACGTGAATACAAAAACGGCGAATATTACGCGACCGATGTTTTTACCGATTATGCTCTTGATTTTCTGGCGGAATCGCGAAAAGTGAACGAAAATGGAGAACGTCCGCCGTTTTACCTTTATCTGGCGTACACTGCTCCGCATTTTCCGCTTCACGCTCCGAAAAAAGACATTGAGAAATACGCCAAGATTTACACAAAAGGTTGGGATATTGTACGCGAGGAACGCTTTGCGCGGCAACGCCGACTCGGTGTTATTGATGATTCCGTACAATTAACTCCGCGAAGTGAAATTCCGAAAAATTGGGCGAATGAAAAAACCGGTTGGGCGAATAAAGACAATCCTGCTTGGGAAACGATTGATGTTGATCGCCGTGCCGATCTTGCCCGCCGTATGGCAATATTTGCCGCAATGATTGACCGTATGGACTGGAATATTGGTCGGGTGATGGCTGATCTTAAAGAACACGGTGATTTTGAAAACACGTTGATCTTATTTTTGTCCGATAATGGAGCATGTGCAGAATGGGATCCGTGGGGATTTGATGTCAGTTCCGGTCCGCAGAATATCCTACACCAAGGTGAAGAACTCGAAAAAATGGGTGAACCGGAAACCTATCACAGTACTGGAAGCGGTTGGGCAAATGTTTCAAATACTCCTTGGAGATTATACAAACATTATATTCATGAGGGAGGAATTCGTACTCCGTTGATTGTCCATTGGAACAAAGAAATTTCGCGAAAGGGTGAATTTGAAAAAAGCGTTGGTCATATCATTGACGTTATGCCGACCTTTGTAGAAATTGCCGATACGGAATATCCGAAAGAATGGAACGGAAAACCAATTCTTCCGATGGAAGGACGTAGTCTGCTCAAGGCGTTTCGCGGTGAGCGGCAACAAGGGCGGATGCTGTTTTGGGAACATGAAAAAAATCGCGGCGTTCGGGAAAACGATATGAAATTAGTTTGGGTTAATTCCCGTAACTTTTGGGAATTGTACGACTTAAAAACCGACCCGACCGAATTAAACGATCTGGCGGAAAAACAACCGGAAACCGTCAAACGTCTTGCGGAAGCATGGGAACAATGGGCAAAACGAACTTACGTTCTCGACAAATTATAACAGAGTAGGGAATCTCTCATCATTCAGAATTTACCAAAAGTTAACGGTGTGGGCTTGCCCCGCGTTGTTAAACTTAACCCCAAAAACACGGGCTAAACCCCATTGTCAACCCCAAACACGGGGTAAACCCCATTGTCAACCCCAAACACGGAGTAAACCCCGTCGTTAACTATTAATTTATTAATTTATTAATTTATTAATTAATAGGTTGAAAATAAAAAATTGAATTGAATTATTGGAGATGCCAAGTAAATTATTCTGTGTCATTTTCAATATTTGTTTGATTTCATCGAAGGGATTGATTACCTCTCGAATGAAACAAAATAAAAGTTGCAAAAAAAATATCATTACCAAAACTTTAACCGA